>JBBSII010000179.1:0-7998 GCA_038232175.1 Thermomicrobiales bacterium | reverse complement strand
GCTCGCTCGGCTGGAATATCCTCAAGGCGGATGCTTCCAAATACGGCGTCACCGGCATCGATGAGCAGTTGTACGAGTTGACGGCGACGACGTTCATCCCGCAGTTGACGAAGATCAAGAACAGCGACGCGCAGGCGGTCATAAGTTGGGGTTCCGGCGCGCCCGCCGTGACGATCACCAAGGAGTACAAGCAGCTCGGCCTGACGCAGCCGCTCCACTTCAGCGGCGCGCAGGCAAGCTCGCTCTACCTCAAGCCCGCCGGGGACGCCGCGAACGGCGTCGTCATGCAGTGCCAGATGGCGCCGCTCGGCAAGTATCTGACGGACAGCAACCCCTCCAAGGCGCTAATCACCAAGTTCGACGCCGACTTCCAGGCTGCGTACAACACGCCGCCCGCGCAGTTCGCGTACAACACGTACGACGCCATCCAACTCTTCGCGAACGCGATCAAGAAGGGGGGCACCGACCCGGCGAAGATCCGCGACGCTGTCGAGCAGACTAAGGGGTTCGTCACCGTAGACGGCACGTACAACTACTCCGCGACCGACCACACCGGCCTCGGCATCGACGACCTCTGGATCGCCGTCGTCAAGGATGGTGCGCTCACCCCGACGAAGTACGGCAACGGGAAGTGACGAGTACTGAGTACTGAGTACTGAGTGCGGTCGATCCGCTCGGTACTCAGTACTCAGTACTCAGTACTCAGTACTGGGGGCCCGATGCTGGCGATTGAGGGGATCACGAAGCGGTTCGGCGGGGTGACGGCGCTGGAGGATGTCGGCCTGACGGTCGAGCGGGGGCAACTACTCGCGATCATCGGGCCGAACGGCGCGGGCAAATCGACGCTCTTCCAGACGATCGCGGGGCAGCACCGGCCGGACGCAGGCACGATCACCTTCCTCGGGCGGCGGATCGACGGGCTGCTGCCCTACCAGCGAGCGCGCCTCGGCATCGCCATCTCGTTTCAGGACGTGCGCTTGTTCCCGGAAATGTCCGTGCGGGAGAATGTGATGGTCGGGTGCCACACGGGCGCGCGATATGGCTTCTGGGAGTCCGCCTTGCGCCTGCCACGCTTCTGGCGGGAGGAGGCGGCGATCCGCGCGCGGGTCGTGCCGCTCCTCGAACGGGTCGGGCTGGCGGATTTGGCGGATGTCGCGGCGGAGAGCCTGCCGTTCGGGCAGCAGCGGCGCGTCGCCATCGCCCGCGCCCTCGCGACGGGGCCGACTCTGCTGCTCCTCGATGAGCCGGCGGCGGGGTTGACGACGAGCGAGCGCGGCGAACTCTCGCGCCTGATCCGCGCCATCGTCGCGTCCGGCGTCACGGTCGTACTGATCGAGCACGACGTCAACCTCGTGATGGCGCTCGCGGATCACGTCGTCGTGCTCGAATACGGGCGCGTGATCGCCTCCGGGCCGCCCGCCGTGGTGCAGTCGGACCCGCGCGTCATCGAGGCATACATCGGTGCGGAGGTGGCATGAATGGCCCGAACCCCCCGCCCCCATTCTCCACAGAGGAAGGGGGAATTAGGAAAGAACCACTGCTCGATGTGCGCGATCTCTTTGTGCCGTATGGGAGCGTGGAGGCGTTGCGCGGCATCTCGCTCGCGGTGCATCCGGGCGAGTTCGTCGCGATCGTCGGGCCGAATGGCGCGGGCAAGAGCACGCTCGTCAACACGGTTGCGGGCCTCCTGCGCCCCGCCCGTGGGTCAATTGCCTTCGCCGGACAGCCCATCGGCGGCATCTCCCCGGCGCGGGTGGTGCGACGCGGCATTGCGCAGGTGCCGGAAGGGCGGCAGGTCTTCAGCGGTCTGACGGTGGCGGATAACCTCTCGCTCGGCGCGTTTGGGCGGTACTTCCAGTCGCCATTCCTCATCGATGGCTTCTTTCGGCTCCTCGGCGGGCGGCGGACGATGGCGGCGGACCTTGCGCGTGTGTACACGCTGCTCCCGACGTTGCACACCCTGCGCGAGCGGATGGCGGGGACGCTCAGCGGCGGCGAGCAGCAGATGCTCGCGCTCGGTCGCGCCCTGATGAGCGAGGCGCGTCTGCTGATGATCGATGAACTCTCGCTCGGCCTCGCGCCGATCATCACGCGCGACATCGCGGAGTATTTGCGGACGCTGCACGCGGGCGGCCTGACCGTGCTGCTCGTGGAGCAGAATGTCCGCCTTGCCTTCTCGCTGGCGGAGCGCGTCTACGTGCTGGAGAATGGCCGTGTGCGGGCGGAGGGGACGGTGGAGGCGCTCCGGCGGCAACCGGAGATCGAGCGCATCTATCTCGGCAGCCCCGTCGAGGCGACGGTAATGGAGGCACAACGCGGTGAGTGAGTTCGGCCAGTACCTCGTCACGGGCATCGCCACCGGCGCGTCGTTCGCGCTCGTCGCGCTCGGCTTCGTCGCGATCTACCGCGTCACGCATGTCGTCAACTTCGCGCAGGGCGCCTTCGCGATGCTCGGCGGCTTTGTGATGAGCAGCATGTTGGATCGCGCGCTGCCGGGGCCGCTCGCGGCGCTCTGCGCCATCATCATCGTCGCGCTGATCGGCACGCTGATCGGCGTGATCGCGGTCGGCAAGCCGCGCCTGCCGATCATCGCCTCCCTGATGATCACGCTCGGCCTCTCCGTGCTGATCGAGGGAATCTGCTTGTCCATCTGGGGCGATATCCCGACGACCTACGACGGCGTTGGCGCGAAGGCGCTCTCGTTCTTCGACATCCTCATCCTGCCGCAACAGGTCGTGGTCGTGATCGCGGTGGCGATTGTCTTCCCGCTCTTCCAGTTCTTCTTCGCGCGCACCTACATCGGCAAGGCGGTGACGGCGTGCGCGCTCAATCAGCGGGCGGCGCAATTGGTGGGCATCAACCCGCGCGTGATGGCGTTTCTCGCCTTCGGCGTCGCGGCGGCGTGCGGCGCGCTCTCCGGCATCCTGACGACGCCACTCCAACCGCTCACCTCCGACGCGGACATCAACATCGCCGTCAACGGGTTCGCGGGCGCGATTGTCGGTGGCCTCATCAGCCCGGCGGGCGCGGTCGTCGGCAGCCTGCTGCTCGGCGTCGCGCAGACAATGATGGCCGGCTACTTCGACCCGTCGTACCAACTCGTCGTCGCCCTCCTGGTGATGATCGCCGTCCTCATCGCCCGCCCGAACGGCCTCTGGCGCCGCGCGTGAGGAGGTAATGCGTTGGCCACAGAGACACAGAGAGCACAGAGGGAGAAGAGAGAATGACCAGAAGGAAACAGATGAAAACGGTCTCCTCTTGTTGCCTTCTCTGTGTCCTCTGTGTCTCTGTGGCTGAACGCTCCCCGGAGGAATGATGCCCGCACGTCGGATCGCGTCCATGGTGCTCGTGCTGGTTGGCGCGGTGATCGTCGCGCTGCTGCCGCGCGCGCTCACGCCAGACAAGCGGGACATCGTCATCTTCATGGGCTTGTACACAATTGTCTGCGCCGGGTTGACCCTCCTAATGGGCTTCGCGGGGCAGGTCTCGCTCGGTCAGGGGGGCTTCTTCGCCATCGGCGCGTACACCGTCGGGCTGCTGACCGCGAAGGCGCACTGGAACCCGTGGCTCGCCCTGATCGCCGCGCCCGTCGTGGCGATGGCGGTGGGGTATCTCGTTGGCTTGCCGCTCTTGCGCCTCCGGGGGCACCACCTCGCAGTCGCGACGCTCGCGGTGGGCATCATCGTCTACACGCTGCTGAACAACCTGCGCGGCCTGACGGGTGGGCCGATTGGCCTCCGGGGCATTAAGCAGCCGAGCATCGGCGGCACGGCGCTGAGTGGGGAGAGTTTCTACTACGTCATCTGGATCGTCGCGGCGCTCTCACTCGTCGTCGCGTACAACATTGTGCGGTCGCGGCCGGGGCGCGCGCTCCGCGCCATCGCGCAGCACGAGGGCGCGGCGGAGTCGGTCGGTATCAACGTCCGCCTCTACCGGCTGATCGTCTTCGCCATCGCGGCGACCTTCGCGGGGGCGGCGGGCGGGTTGTTCGCCGCCTACTTCAAGTTCCTCTCGCCGGACAGTTTCCGGCCCTCGCTCTCGATCCTCTTCCTCATCATCGTCGCGATCGGCGGCTTGGGGAACATCTACGGCGCGCTGCTCGGCTCGGTCTCCATCGTGCTACTGACGGAGTTCCTCAAGCGGCTCTCGACGCGGCCCGACCTCCCGGCCCGCGCGCCCGTCGTGCTCCAGTCGATCATCTACGCGCTGATCCTCGTGCTCATCATGCTCTTCATGCCGGGCGGGCTGCTCCCCGGCATCCAGCAGTTCCTCACCCGCCTCATCGCCCGCTTCCGGGGCAAGCGCGTCATCGACGCCCGGCAGAACGAGGCCCCCGTCGGCGAACCGGCGGATGGCTGATACGAGAGCGTGAGCCACGGAAAGACGGAGCGCACAGAGCGGGGAGATAAAGAGGGGAAACGGCAGGAATTAGCGGTCGTTTCAGAACCTCACCCCCGGCCCCTCTCCATCGCCCGAAGGCTTCGATGCGCTCAGTTCACGGCGGCGATGGAGAGGGGAGGGGAGCGGTGTTGCAATCGGCTCTTAGCCTCCTACTTCACGTATTGAGCACTCTTCATGTCTCTGTGTTCTCTGTGGTCTCTGTGGTTAAATCCCCGGATGGAGGGTGCGATGGGGAGCGAGCAGACATTCCGGGTCGCGGCGGTGCAGGCGACGCCCGCCTTCTTCGACCGCGACGCAACGACCGCGAGGGCGTGCGAGTGGATCGCGGAGGCCGCCGCCGGTGGGACGCGGCTGATCGCGTTCCCGGAGGTCTTCATCTCCGGGTATCCCGTCTGGCTGGACGCTGCACCGGGTGCCGCGCTCTGGGATCATCCCCCAGCGAAGCAGGCATTTCGGCGGCTCGTCGCGAGCGCGGTTACGGTGCCGGGGCCGCACGTCGCGCAACT
Organism: Thermomicrobiales bacterium; assembly: GCA_038232175.1. Lineage (GTDB taxonomy): Bacteria > Chloroflexota > Chloroflexia > Thermomicrobiales > JALYUS01 > JALYUS01. The sequence continues at coordinate 3,091 of JBBSII010000179.1, read as the reverse complement.
CGGCGCGGCGGCGCGGCGGGCGAATGCGTACGTCGTCATCGGCGTGCATGAACTCGGTGGGAGCACGATTTATGCGTCGCAACTGACCTTCGGGCCGGATGGCGACCTGCTCGGCGTCCACCGCAAACTGATGCCGACGTACCAGGAGCGGATGCTCTGGGGGCAGGGCGACGGCAGTGGCCTCCATGTCTTCGACACGCCGCTCGGCAAGATCGGCGGCCTGCTCTGCTGGGAACACTGGATGCCGCTCGCGCGGCAGGCGATGCATGAGCGGGGCGAGACGCTCCATGTGGCGGCGTGGCCCTGGGTGCACGAGATGCATCAGGTCGCCTCCCGACACTACGCCTTCGAGGGGCGCGCATTCGTGGTCGCCGTCGGGACGGTCCTGCGCAAGCGCGATCTCCCCGCCGATGTCGAACTCCTGCTGGCGATCCCCGGCGAACCGGACGATCTGATCCAGCGCGGCGGCAGCGCGATCATCGGCCCGGATGGCGTCTATCTCGCCGGGCCGGTCTATGATGAGGAGACAATTATCTACGCGGAGATCGACCCGCAGCGCACCATCGAGGAACGGATGACCCTTGATGTCGCCGGGCACTACAACCGCCCGGATGTCTTCCGCTTCTCCGTCAACACCGGGGAAACGGGAAGTAGTGAGTAACGAGTAATGAGTAACGAGTAGCGAGCGGGCAGTGCGGTTCCCCTCGTTATTCGTTACTCGCTACTTTCCTCATAGTTGATCGGGTAGCCGGCGAAGAGGCATTCGCGGCAGGTGGGGCCGAGGTCGAACTGGGCGCGGCAGTGGGAGCAGAAGGCGGCGTGATAGCCGCGAGCGAAGAGGCGTGCGTCCATCGGGTGGAGCGCCGCGCCGCTCGTTAGGTGGCGACACTCCGCGACGAGCAGCGCTTCCACATCGGGCGTGATGACGGCGGGGCGGGAGACTTCATAGAGGTTGCCCGACCAGTCGCGGATGCTGATGCGTCGCACCGCGTCGAGATCGTAGAACGCCTCGAGGTATGCCTGCCCCTCCTCCAGCGCGACGATGGCGGAGACGTACTGGATGGCGGCGGCAGCTTCCGCCTCGTCCGCGACGAGCCGCCCGATGATCTGGACGAGGCGGTTCGTCGCGCGACGCTGCGGGTCGGGCCGCTCCTGCCGGACGCCAGAATACTCATGCTCCCGCATGGCCCACCCCAACCGGCGCGCGCGCCGCGTGGATGAATGCCGCAATGCGCGCGGCGTCCTTAACGCCCGGCTGCCCCGGCGCCTCGACGCCACTCGCGACATCGACGCCCCACGGTCGCACCATCCCGATGGCGTCCGCGACATTCTCCGGGTTCAGACCGCCCGCCAGCATGATCCGTTCGCGCGCGGCGAGTGCGACGGCGAGCACCCAATCGCCCCGCTGCCCCGTGCCACCGTACCGCCCCGGCACGTGCGCGTCGAGGAGCGGCGTGAGCGGCTGACCGAACGGGCCGGGTGGCAGCAAGCGCGCCGCGTCATGGAACAGTTGCAGGCGCTCGTGGAGCGCGTCCGCATCCTCGCCGGGGAGGGGTCGCATAGTTTTTAGCAGCGGCACGCCGAGGCGCGCGATGTCGTCCACGCCCTCGTCACCAGCTAATTGCACGAGGTCGAGGCCGCAGCGCGCGACCGTCGCGGCGATGGTCGCGGCGTCGGCATTGACGAAGAGGCCCGAGACGATCGGCAGCGGTCCATGCTCCGCGCGGTACGCGGCGATGATGGCCGCCGCTTCCTCCGGCGCGATGCACCGTTTCGTCCCCGGCCAGAACGTGAACCCGATGATGTCCGCGCCCGCTCGCGCCGCCGCTTCCGCGTCCTCGCGCCGCCGCACACCGCAAATCTTGACGACAGTCATTGCCCACCCCCAGCCCCTCCCGAAACGGGAGGGGAGGTTAGGTCTCCCGCCAGCGCCCGCACCGCCGCCGTGCGATCCGCCGCCGTGATGACGGACTCGCCGACGAGCGCGGCGTCAAACCCTGCATCGGCGAGTCGCCGCATGTCTTCGACATTCCTGATCCCGCTCAGCGCGGCGCGGACGGTGTTTGCGGGCATTCTCGCCGCGAGGTTTGCCGCCAGATCGGTATCGACGCTGAAGTTGCGCAGATCGCGCTGGTTGACGCCAATCAGTGCCGCACCGACCGCGACCGCGCGCGCCAGTTCCTCCGCGTTGTTGACCTCGACGAGCGCCGTCATCCCGTAGCGCAGCACCGCCGCGTGGAGCGTCGCGAGCATCGCTTCATCGAGCGCGGCAACGATCAGCAAACACGCATCCGCGCCCCACGCGCGCGCCTCCGCGACCTGATACGGGTCGATAAGGAAGTCTTTGCGGAGGAGTGGGAGCGCGCTGCCGACGGCATCGAGGCCACTCCGCGCGAGCGGCAGGTGTGTCAGGCTGCCGAGAAAGAACGGCTCGTCGGTGAGCACGGAGAGCGCCGCCGCGCCGCCGCGCGCGAACTCCCCCGCGATCAGCTCGGGGCGGTAGTCCTGCACGAAGACTCCCTTCACCGGCGAGGCGCGTTTCAACTCCGCGATCACACGCACCGGCTCGCCCGGCCCGCGCCTGAGCGCGCCGAGGAAGTCCCGTGGCGGCGGGGTCCGGCTCAGTTTCAGGTCAACCAAATCCATCGAGACGCGCGCCTTGCGGGCGTCCACCTCGTGCCGCTTCTTGTCGAGAATTTCGTCGAGAATCGTCCCCGTCCGCTGGATCACGCGCGCCTCCCCTCTCGTCGGTACAGTATACTCCGCGCGCTACGTGAGTGCTGAGCGCCATCTATTGGCCAGGAACGGGACAAACCGAATCGACGCAGAGAACGCAAAGGGGAAGTAGCCAGTAGCCTGTAGTCGGTAGTCAGTAAGGGTACCAGGTTCCGCATCACTGACTACTGGCTACTGGCTACTGGCTACTGCTTCTCCCTCTTTGCGCTCTTTGCGTTTTATTCGGTTTCGTTCCCTAGTACTACAGCGACACTTCAGGATTTGCGTGCGATTTCGCCAGTACGAACGTGGCAGAATGACTGCATTCCATGACCGTCAAGGCAGTACGAACGATGAAGTGTCGCTGTAGTACTAG
>JBBSII010000178.1:0-8030 GCA_038232175.1 Thermomicrobiales bacterium | reverse complement strand
GCGTACTGCCGCATCCGTCGTCGGTCACCGTGACCATCACCGTGTCGGCATCCCGCGCCACGCGGATGGCGCAGTGGCGGGCGTGGCTGTGCCGGATAACATTCGTCACCCCCTCGCGCGCCGCCCATGCGAGCACGGACTCCGTCGCGGTCGGGAGCGCCCCCGCTATGTCCTCGCACTGACAGACGACGCCCGCCGCCTCCAGGATCTGCCGCGCGCTGTGGAGTTCGGTCACGAGCGTCGGCTGACGATACCCGCTCACCGCCTCGCGCACCTCGCGCAACGCTCCACGCGCGACGGTGATTGCTTCCTTGATCTCCCGCACCGCGCGTTCCGGGTCCGCGACGACCATGTGACGCGCCAGTTCGTTCTTCAGCGTGATCGTGGAGAGGCTGTACCCGAGCAGATCGTGCAGATCGCGCGCGAAGCGGAGTCGCTCGTCCGCCACGGCGAGCCGCGCGATCTCCTGTCGGGCGGCGCGCAACTGACGGATCGTGACCACCAACTGGGAAATACCGATCATCATGACCGCCACCGCAGCGACCGGCGACACGATCCGATTCGCAACGTCCCAGTCCGCCGAGACGCGCCCGACCACGACGGTAAGAATCGTCAGGCTAATAATTGTCGGGGCGGCGGCGCGCACGGGGAGCTTGATTGCCGAGGCCATATTGGCGTACATGATGAACCACAGCCAGTCGATGCTGTATGCCCGCGTGAGGGAGAGTACGATGACCGTGATCATACCAATCAGCGCCACATGCGCTCGAATCTGCGACGGAGTCAGTGGCGCATCGGGAAAGGGATCGTGCAACATCAGCCAGAGGTAGATACCGACGAAGAGGACCATGCCAGCGAGGGCGATACCTAGCCGCAATGGCGAGAGATGCGCCGCCAGCAAGTCACGAATCGGATAGAAGAGGAAGGGGAGCCAGATCACCGTGAAGAGCAGCCAGACGGCGGGATGGACGATCCGATCCGCCGCATCTTCCCGTGCTCTGAGCACACGGCGCTCTGCCTCGACCGACCGCCCTTCGCCCCTCGCGATTAATGTTTTCGTTTGCCCATCCATGCCACAGGCTCCTCATCAGGCTTTCCGCTCCAGCGTGCTGATGCAAGTATATGCGTTCCGTCGCCGGTGCGTATCGCGGCTCGCCTTCCCGAATCGTCCGTTGTCGCTCCATGACGGTGATCCCTGCAATCATGCCGAGGCTGTCGGTCATCATCACCGTTGTTACTCTTCTTCACTCCGCGTCTGTCCAGCAGCATGGATGATTGCCTGAACAATGGCATCGGCGTCTGTCTCTTTGACTGCAAGGATACCGGGAGGGGAAGGGATGCGAAATTGGGTATGATCATGGATGAGGCGGACGACGAGCGCTCCTAATGGCGCTCCCTGCCCGTGTCTCACGATGCTCCACATCCAACGTTCCCGCTCCTTTGGCGGCCCCCACTCCCGTGATGTGGACAACGTCCCTGGAAAACTGGGCGAAGACGAGAACCCAGCTCGTTTGAGTCGCTCTTGCACTGGTTGAAAGAGCCTGTGAGCGTAGGTTCCATAGGCTGCCCCTTCACCGGCTTTGTCCCACATGCGCAGCAGTTCCTCCCGATCTTTCTGCAATACCGGCTGCCACTGCTCCTGAATCGAGAGTTGGATAGAGTCGGCGAGCGTTTGAATGGTGATCTCGCTCTGCTCGGAGAGAAATTCCTCGAACGGCTTCATGACAGATGCTCCTTTTCTGACTGCATCGACACGCAAAGGGAACGCGGTTCAACGCTTTTCATTTTCACTGTGTCGCTCTCACTCGTGGACACCACTGCTCACTGTTCATGCTCTCTCCCCTTACATGCCAGCATCGTGAGCGGCGCGCGACCGCGTGCAGCAGTCGCGCGACATTTTGGCAGATCGTTAATCGAGTTCTTCGTGCGCGAGGGTTGCCGTGGCGAGCGTTGATTCATGGCGGGGGTACGAGGGCGCGATGCGCAGGAACCGCGCGGGCACGGTCGGCAGCCACCAGTTCCAGCGGCCCATCAGCGAGACGAGCGCGGGCACGAGCAGCGCGCGGATGATCGTCGCGTCAAGCAGGATGCCCGCCGCCAGGCCCGTCGCCAGCATCTTGATCTCCGTCACGGGGGCGGAGGCCATCGAGACGAAGGCGAGGGTGAGGATCAGCGCCGCGCAGGTGACGAGCCGCCCTGTCCGGCCGATCCCCTCGACGACCGCCGCATCCGTCGAGCCTGTCCGGTCGTACTCCTCACGCATCCGCGCCATGATGAAGACCTCGTAGTCCATCGAGAGGCCGAAGAGGAAGGCGAAGACCATCAGCGGCACCCACGCCGTGATCGACCCCGTCGCGGTGACCCCGCCGATCAGTTTGGAGCCGTAGCCGTGCTGCCAGACGAGCGCGAGGATGCCCCACGCCCCACCGACGGAGAGGACGTTCAAGAGCACCGCCTTGAGCGGCAGTAGGAGTGACCGGAACGCCCGCACGAGCAGGAGGAAGGTGGCGAGGGCGATCAGCGCGAGCATCAGCGGGAAGTTGCCGTAGACTGCGGCGACGAAATCGGCGTTCGCCGCCGCAACGCCGCCGATGCGCGCCTGCGTTGGCCCCCTATGCGCGGCCTGCTTGACATGGTCGAGGGTGGCACGGCCCGCGCCGGAGTTCGCGTCCGCAGTTGAGATGACGGTGATCAGCGCCGTGCCGTCACGCCGCCACGCGGGGTCATTGGGGGCAATCGCCGCGCGCACGCCGTCGGCCTGGCCGAGGCGCACCGCGACCGCATCGGCATCCGCCGGTTGCGCGAGGGCGAAGATCGGGGTGAGCGCGCCCGCGCCGATGCCCGCGTTCTCCAGCGAGACGAGGCCATCCCGCGCGTCGCCGGATTGGGCGAGGGCGTCCGCCTGTGGATCGCCGGGGTTGAGCGTGAGGGCGGAAACCAGCAGCGCGCCGAGGATGAGCAGTGCCACGCCCGCAGCGACCCACCGCCGCCGGATGACCATGCGCGCCCACGCGGTCCAGGCATGGCTCACATGCGCCTCCCGGCGACCGCGCGGCCAGTCCAGGCGCGGCCCGATGGTGGCGAGGACGACGGGCAGCAGCGTGACGGCAACCGCGACGCTGACGAGCGGGATGAGCATTCCGCCGAAGCCGACGCTCCGCAGGAAGGGCACCGGTAGCGCGACGAGTGCGAGCAGCCCGACCGCGACCGTCGTGCCGCTGTGGATGACGGCCATGCCCGCCGTCTCCATCGCGCGCTGCACGGCATCCGTATTGTTGTGCCCCGCCGCGCGCTCCTCCCGCCACCGCACGACGACGATCAGCGCGTAATCAATCGCCACACCGAGGCCGATCAGTCCGATCAGGAACTGGACGATGAAGGAGACATCGGTGAGCGTCGTGACGCCCCAGACGAGCAGGAAGGTGCCCAGGATCGCCGGGATCGCCATCACGATCGGCACGAAGGCGAGGAAGGAGCCGAAGACGAAGGCGAGGATGATCAGCGCGCCCAGGCCGCCGACGATCGACTCGGTGAGGACGCTGCCGCCCCCGCTCGTCGCGCGGGCGCTACTGAGCGCGGTCGTGCCGGTCACATGGACGGGTGCGTCGGCGATTCGGACATCCCGCACCGCCGCCTGCACCTGCTTCAATCCCTGAGTCCCGTCCGCGAAACCGACGGGGCTGGTCGGGGTATCGACGAGCGCGAAGGTCGTCCGGCCGTCCGCCGAGACGAAGGCGCGGTCGCCGGTGGATGGGTAGGAGAGCATGTGCGCGCCGGGAACGGCCGTCGCGACGCTTGTGAATGCGCCGGTCAGTTGGTCAGTGATGCCGGGCGAATCGACCGTCGTGCCGTCCGGCAGTGTGACGACGAGCACGACCGGCGGCGTCCCGATGCCGTAGGCGCGCAGGATGGCCTCGTTCGCGATGGACGACTCCTGGCCGGGCGAGGAGAACTGCTTCGAGAGCGCGCCCGCCGCCTGCGAGACCGTGAGGATGCCGACCACCGTCACGGTGAGCCAGAACAGTGTAACGATGAGTTTGTGGCGCAGAATCCAGTGAGTGAAACGTGTCATGACGACTGCCTCCTAATTCGGTGTCCAGCGTTCGCTATCCAAAATGCCATCACCCTGTTGGACAAGCACGTATTCCAGGAAGTTTCACGAGCGCGGAGAGATTCTTCATCTCCGACTCCTTCCCTCAGAGGGAAAGGATGACTCGGTGCACTGTCGTGCCTGTCCATCACATCGAACCTCCCACTTTCGCTCTCCTTCGATGTTGATCGCTGCGGGTCAGGTGCGCTTGGCAACAAAGCGCCGCAGTAGCGCTGTACCCACTGTAGGATCAGTGTGAGGTCGCGGTAAGTGCGGCGTGTCAGGTTCTCGCCCTGACATTTGTCATCCGCAGCGATGTCGCGCGCCGTTACGGAATTGGTCCGCGCGCGTTGGGCATAGTTGACCCTTGCGCGCCGACTCGACTAGGATTGCGTCCGGGTTCGACACACGAAAGACGGGCGGCGGTCGCCGTCGAAGGGAGTTATCGCAGTGGTGCAACTACGCTTGAGCGACGCCGAGTATGCCGGTCGTCGGCGGACGATCCTCCAGCGACTCGGGAAGCGCGGAATCACGGCGGTCGTGCTTTTCGGCGCGAACAACATCTCCTATTACAGCCGCTTCGGCTTCATCCCGACCGAGCGACCGATGGCCTACATCCTCACAGCGAACCGCTCCGCGCTGCTCGTGCCCCGATTGGAGGGCGAGCACGCCGAGGAGTTCGCCCTCGTCGATCGGGTCGTGACGTACCCGGAGTATCCCGGCGAGCGCCACCCGATGGAGTTCATGAAGGACCTGCTTGCGGACTTTGGCCTGACGCACGCGCGGATCGGCGTCGATAGTGACGGCTACGGCGCGCTCTACGGCTATCGCGGCCCCTCGGTCAGCGCGCTGCTGCCGGACGCGACGATCGAGAATGTCCGCGACGATGTCGAGTATTTGCAGATGATTAACTCGGAGGAGGAACTGAACCTGATCCGCGAGAGCGCGCGCTGGGGCAACCTCGCGCACGTCTACTTGCAGGAGTACTGCAAGGTCGGCGTTTCGGAGACGGAGATCTCGATGCGCGCGTCCGACGAGGCGACGCTGGCGATGATCCGCACGCTCGGCAAGGAGTACCGCCCGGTCAGTTTTGGGCGGCCCGGCGCTTCAGCCGGCTTCCGCGGGCAGGTCGGCAAGGACTCCGCCCTGCCGCACGCGATGACGAGCAACGCGCGCCTCAAGGCGGGTGACGTGCTCGTGACGGGCGCGGGGGCCTCCGTCTGGGGCTACGGCAGCGAGTTGGAGCGCACGATGATTATGGGCGAGCCGACGAAGGAGCAGGAGAAGTACTTCAACCTGATGCTCGACGCACAGACGCTCGCGTGCGAGGCGATCAAACCGGGCCTCCCGTGCAGCGAGGTGGACCGGCAGGTGCGCGCCTTCTTCACCGAGCACGATCTGTGGGAGTTCTGGCGGCATCACACCGGCCACGCGAAGTCCACGCTCGTCCACGAAGCGCCCTTCCTCGACATCGGCGACGACCGCATCATGGAGGTCGGTATGGTCTTCACCGTGGAGCCGGGCATCTACCTGAAGGACTTCGCGGGCTTCCGCCACTCCGACACCGTCGCCGTCACCGAGGACGGCATCGAGTGGCTCACCTACTACCCGCGCGATCTGGAGAGTCTGACGATTCCGGTTTGAGTGTCAGCGATCAGGAGCCGGAAGCCGGGGGCTAGAAACCAGAAAGCGGAGAGGCTCCGGGGAATCTTTCCGCCGCATCCGGCGTTGCAGCGGGCAAAGGAGGGTATCACCATGAGCAACGGCAGCACCGACACCGCGCGGGATCGCATCGCCTTTCTGCGCGAACTGAACGCCACCCGCAACTTTCGCCCGGACCCGGTGCCGGACGCAGTTGTCAACGACATCCTGCAAGTCGCCCGCTGGTCCGGCAGCGCGAGCAACCGGCAGCCGTGGGAGTTCCTCGTCATCCGCAATCGGGAGACGTTGCAGGCCCTCGCGGAGATCAGTTCCAGTCTCGGGCACGCGAGGAGTGCGCCCCTCGGCATCGTGCTCGTGATGAACGGCGACCCGGACCGCTTCCCCCATGAGACGTACGACGAGGGGCGGTTGAGCGAGCGGATCATGCTCGCCGCTGAAGCCCACGGGCTTGGCTCGTGCATCGGCTGGCTCAACGCCGAGACGGCCCCGCCCGCGAAGCAACTGCTCGGCATCCCGGAGAACCGCCTCGTCCGCACCGAGATTTCCGTCGGCTACCCGGACGAGGCGGCGCAGCGCGCCCGTCAGAAGCCGCCGCAGGCCCGCAAGCCGCTCGCCGAACTCGTCCACGATGAACGGTATCGCGGGTAGTCTATTGGCGAAGTAGCGAGGCAATCAGTGCGCTGCCGTAGCGCGAGACGCCCGCTACTCCTGCGGATCGGACTGATCCGCAGGTTGGCGCGCGTGCCGGACGCGGATTTCCAGCGTGAAATCCGCACCGAGCGCCTGCACATAGCGACGGAGCGTGTTGACGGTATAGGCGTCGTAGCCACGCTTCTCGGCCCGCGCGACTTGCGCCTGCGAGACGCCGAGCCGTGCCGCGAGTTCCGCCTGCGTCAGCCCCGCCGCCATGCGCACCTCGACGAGTTGCAACCATAGGTCCTTCTTCGCGGCTTCTTCCTCGTAGACGGCACGGAGAACTCAGGATCGGCCATTTGCTTCGCCCAATAATCCTCGTAACGCCGCTGTCCCTCCGTCCTCTGTTCACTCTTCATTGCTTATTCATCCTCCCTTTGGCGGGCCATGAATGCGGCGTACCGTCGTCTTGCAAGATCGAGTTCCTTGCTTGGGGTTTTCTGCGTCTTCTTCTGGCCCTACAGGGACACTTCGGCATGATTTGCGCTACGCTTCTCTCCCGTAGGAGAGGAGGGGCGCATGATTAAGGAACAGACGGCGAGCGGATCGGGCATCATCGCGCGGTGGTCCGAATCAAGTGCGCGAGCGCGTGCGCTGTTACCTAGCCGGCCTGCTCGATCGGGTCGAGCGCAAGAACGGCTGGCAGCTCACCGAGGCGATCGGGGAGTTCGGCGCAAAGGGTGTGCAACGCCTCTTGAACGCTGCGACCTGGGACGCTGACGGGGTGCGCGACGATCTGCGCGATTATGTGATCGACCACCTCGGTGATCCGGATGGCGTGCTGATCGTCGACGAGACCGGCTTCCTGACGAAGGGCACGCAGTCGTGCGGCGTGGCCCGCCAGTACACCGGCACGGCAGGCGATACCGTCAACTGCCATGCCACCCAGGGGGTACCCGGGTGTGTTTCTCGCCTATGCCTCGGCGCACGGGGCGGCGTTCATCGACCGCGCGCGCTATCTCCCTCGTGAATGGGCGGAGAACCAGGATCGTCGCGCCGAAGCGGGCATCCCGGCAGGGATACGCTTCGCCAGCAAGATCACCCTCGCCGAGCGGATGCTGGCGCGGGCGTTTGCCGCCGATGTCCTGGCCCGGTGGGTGGTCGCGGACTCCTTCTCCGGTCGCTCGGGGGCGTTCCGGCGCTGGCTGGAGGAGGGCGACCGGTCCTACGCGGTGATGATCCCGCGGACCAATGCGATCGACTATCGCGGGCGACGGATCCGCGTCGAGCAACTGGCCGCGCAACTCCCCGAGATGGACTCCTCCCCCTGGTTGTGCCGCGCACTGTCCGAGGAAGATGAGGCGGGCAGGGGGCGGTGGTTGCTGATCCGCCGCGATGCGGACGATCCGAGCGACGATGCGTACTGGCTGGCGTACGGCCCGGCGGAGATAAGCAATGAGGAGTTGGTGCGGGTGTGCGACGTGCGCTGGCAAGTTGAGGAATGCTTCGCGCAGGCGAAAGGGGAGGTCGGCATGGATCAATACGAAGTGCGCACCTGGACGGCGTGGCATCGCTTCGTGACGCTCTGCCTGCTGGCACACGCCTCTCTCGCCGTCGTGCGTCAGGTCGCTCGCTGCGAAGAGGT
>JBBSII010000177.1:0-8057 GCA_038232175.1 Thermomicrobiales bacterium | reverse complement strand
GGTACGTCTTCACACTTCCCTACGCCGGTGCGAACCGGATCAGGTGCGAAGGGTCTGCGGGGCGTATCCCCGCACTCTCAGCGCGCCAGCGCTCCCCCAGTGCTGCTCAATTGCGGGGAACTGTACTCGTCGCCGCGCTGCCTGTCAATCTCCGGTGGTATCATGACAGAACGATGGTACGCAAATGTTCGGTAAAGGTCACGCGATGTCATTGATTCACGAGCCGGAAATCGCCATTGCGGAGCGAAAAGAATTGATCGCTCGGTACATCGTGCTCGATCCGCACCATGATGGCATCGCGCGGTACCGACTCCGCGAGTCCGCCATCTCCGTCTGGGTGCTGGTAGCGTATTATGAGGCCGTCGCGCATGATCCTGGTCGTGTCGCGGCGGATTATGACATCCCCGCTGAACACGTCCGCGCCGCCCTCGCATTCTATCGCGAACACACGGACGCTATCGACGCCTATCTTTCCGCACGCCGCTCCGCATAATCGAGGTGGCGCGATTCTCCCTTGATCATAACGTCCCGCGACGTGTGGCGATCCTCCTCCGCACCGCAGGGCATCACGCGATGACTACTCGTGAGCTGTACTGCGAAGGGAACGACGATGCCGCGCAACTGCTCACCGCCACATTGAATGGGCGCAACCGTGCGAACGTCACCAATGAAGAGATACGTCGGATGTATGCACCCAACGAGAGTGCCATCCTTCTGACGCACGATGATGACTTTCGTCGTATTCATCAGCATTGGATCAATCGCCCCGCCCGTTTGCAGTTGATCCCGGCCCACGGGGAATTCTTCTCTTGCCAGCGTTCCCATCTGGGACGCCGAGCGTGCCGCGACGGAGATTGATGCATTCCTTCGGCACACCGCATCATTGACGAATGAATGCTATGAATGGACAAGCGACGGCTGGTTACGACGATAGGAGCGCGCAGTGATGCGAGACCGTGAAGCATCCCCCGGAATAACGGACGAGGAAACGCTCGCGGCGCGCGACGAGAAACGCGCGGTGCTGGCGGCGGATCGCAAGGCGAAGCGGACGCCGAAGCGGGGCCTCGTCATCGTCTACACCGGCAACGGCAAGGGGAAGACGACCGCCGCGCTCGGCGTCCTCCTCCGCGCGTGGGGGCGCGGGATGCGCGTCGTGATGTTCCAGTTCATCAAGGCGCGCACCGGGAAATGGGGCGAGGTGCAGGCGGCGCAGCGGATCGGCGTCACAATCGTCCCGCTCGGCGACGGCTTTACGTGGGAGTCGGACAACATCGAGAAGGATCGCGCACTCGCTGCGGCGGGGTGGGCGCAATGCGCTGAGCATCTTCGCGACCCCGCATGCGACGTGGTTATCCTCGACGAACTGACATATCCCTTGATCTATGGCTGGCTGCCGGTCGAGACGGTACTGGATGCCCTGAAAGCGCGCCCGCCAAAGCAGCACGTCATCATCACAGGGCGGGACGCGCCGGACGCGCTGATCGACCACGCCGACCTCGTGACGGAGATGCGCGAAGTGAAGCACCCGTACCGCCTGCAAGGCATGACCGCGCAGAAGGGGATTGATTTCTAGGCGCGGCCCCTCACTGAGAAACACCGCATGCATTGACGTGTAACCGTCCCACGCGCACAATGCGTACAACATGTACGCGTTACGCGCATCGCAGGGGGGGACCAATGGCTTCACCGGTTCTGACGCATTACAACAGTCGCGAGGCGCGGAGCCATTTCGCGGACCTCATGCGGGAAGTCGTGCGGGACGGACGCCCGGTTGTTATCGCGCCCCGCGATGAGTCGGCGAGCGTCATGCTGGCGCGCGATCTCCTCCTCGATCTTCTCGATCCGTACGCACCGCACGTCGAACTTATCCCGGAGGAAGAAGGCGGATTCACGATCTGGATTGAGGAATTGCGCGCGACCGCGCACGGTGACTCGCTTCAGGCGGCGCAGGAAATGATCGCGCGGGAGGCATTCGACGAGGTGCACCACTTCCTCGCCCTCTGGCCTCGCTTTAAGCACACCGCCCGCCGTGGGGACTTCCCGTACGTCTTCCGGCTGGCGTTGGCGGAGACGCTGGAGGAGATGCGCACCCTCATCTTCACGCGCTTCGACGCCCTGGCGGCGCGCGGGTGAGCGGAGCGCGACCAAAGTGGCGTGACGTGCGTCGCTTCTACGAGAACGAGGGATTCGACCGTTTTTCCAGCGATCACGACTATTACGACAAGACCTTCCCGGGCGGGGAGACAGCGGGCACGAAGATTTCGCGCGGTGTCGATGGGGAAACGCTTGCGCCGGGGATGTGGCACAACGTCTGGAGGCGGCAACTCCGCCTGATGAGTGAGGAAGATTTCTGGCGCGGCGTGCGCGGTGAATCCGTCGCCTATAACATTCCCGCCTCGCCCACCGCTCCGGAACTGTTGCCCGAGTATCTGCGCTACTATCTCGCCACCATCGAACATCTCGATGACAATGCAATCGCCCGGACGCCGAAAGATGAGGCAATAGAACGCTACCAACGGCATCTCGCCCGCGAGATACGCCCGCCGACGACGGATACATGAGCAGGTCCGACTACGTAGTGAGGGAGGTAGGAATGCCAGATGTGCCGATGATCGACGCCCATCTCCATCTCTGGGACCCGACGCTGTTTCGGATGCCGTGGCTCGACGGCAACGCGCTGCTGAACCGGCCCTACGGCCTCGATGACTACGGCGCGCAGACGGCGGGCTTGCCGATCGAGGGGATGGTTTATTTGCAGGTGGAGGTGGAGCCGCAATACGCGCTCCTCGAGGCGATGTGGGCCGTGAACCGCGCGACGGAGGATAGCCGCCTGCGGGGCATCGTCGCGTGGGCGCCGATGGAGGATGGCGCGGCGTGCTGCCGGACATTCCTCGGCGCGCTGGTGGAAATCTCGCCGCTAATTAAGGGGGTGCGGCGCGTCCTGCAATCGACGCCGCCCGGTTTCTGCCTCCAACCGCGCTTCGTCGAGGCGGTGCAGGCGCTGCCGGAGTTCGGCCTCTCGTTCGACCTCTGCATCTACCACCCCGAACTGGCGAACGCCACCGAACTGGTGCGCCGCTGCCCGGAGACGCAGTTCGTGCTCGATCACATCGCCAAGCCGGACATCAAGGGGCATCTGCTCGACCCGTGGCGCGCGCAACTGCGCGACCTCGCCGCGCTCCCCAATGTCTGCTGCAAGATCAGCGGTATGGTGACGGAGGCTGATCACGACCACTGGACGCGGGATGACCTCGCGCTGTACGTCGCGCATGTGCTGGACACCTTCGGGGCGGATCGCGTGCTCTTCGGCGGCGACTGGCCTGTCGTCCTCAACGCCGCGCCGTACCGCCGCTGGGTCGAGACGCTGGACGCCCTCACCGCGCATCTCCCGCCCGCCGCGCAGCGAAAACTCTGGGCCGAGAACGCGCGCCGGTTCTATCGGCTGTAGAAGTCAGTAGTCAATAGCTAATAGTCAGCGCGGTCGGTCCCCTTCTGACTACTGACTACTGGCTACTCGTAAGCCAGCGTGCTTCGAGTTTGCTGAGCACCCCCGCCGCGCGCGCGTTGTCGAGGGCGAGGGCGAGGGAGCGTGTGAGGATCAGCGCGTCGGTGCGGGTGGCGATGACGTAGCCATTCGCCAGCACCGGCTCAGGGAGCATCACAAGGGTGGGTTTCGTCGCGGCGGCGTGGCGGGCGGCGATGCCGTCGAGCACAACCGCGTCCAGCTCGCCCTGTTGCAGATCCGTGAGGGCCGCGTCGCCGGAGTCGTACGCGCTGGAAAGGCGAATCGGGGTGTGCCGCGCGAGGATGCGCGCCGCGAGGTCGCCGTCGGAGCCGAGTTCCGCGCCGACGCGCCGGTTCGCGAGGTCGGCGGGCCGGGCGATACCGCTCCCGGCGCGGACGATGGCGCGCTCGCCCATTTCGACGTATGGCGCGGAGTATGCGACCTCCTTGCGGAACTCCGGCGTCACGGGGAGCGCGGCGATCAGCGCGTCCACCGTCCCAGTGAGCAGCGCATCGTAGAGCGCGTCCGAGGGCGTGTTGACGATCGCTACGCGCAGATTGAGGCGCGCCGCGAGGTCGCGCGCGAGGTCCGCGTCGAACCCCTGCACATCGCCGTTCCCCGGCATCGCGAAGGGCGGGACGCCGAGGTCCATCCCGACGCGGAGTATTCCCGCCTTGCGCACCCGCTCCCATGTCCGGTCGTGCACGCGCCCCTCGTCGTGCACATCGCGCAGGAAGCCGATGAACGGCGCGACGAGAATCATCGCGACAAGCGCGAGGATGACCGTCTCAACGGCGCGGCGCGGCGCGCGTCTCACGGCGCACCTTCCTTCGGCGGGCGGAGGGCTTTCTGCACTTCGAGGTAGACCGGCTTCGGCAGGAAATCGGGCGTGACGAAGGTCCAGTTGTCCTGCGCGGTGTGCGTCGCGAGCGGGAGGCGGAACTGCCAGAGGGAGACGGCCCGCGCCCACGGCCAGTGCTCCCGCGCGTACTGGTACGCCGCGACGGTGTATCGCACCCGGTCGGCGGGCCGCACCGCGCCGTCGAAGCGCGGGCTGTCGTTCCAGCCGCCCTCGGTCAGGTAGGCGGGCTTCGCCGTGTCCCCGCGCGCGACCATCACCGCGCGGACTTGTTCCGCGTGCCGCCAGGTGCGCGGATCGGCGCTCGGTTCAGCATCGGGCGGGTGCGTGCCGCCGTAGGTATGCAGGGCGAGCGCGTCGAAGTACGGGGCCGCGCCCGCGTCGTAGAGGCGGTTCAGGTAGGTGAGGTCATTCAGCCCGAGCGGGGAGCCGTCCGGCTCACTCGTCGGCGCGAGGCCCGCCGCGAGCACCTCCACATGCGGGTTGGCGGCTTTGACGACGGGGTAGACGGCGCGGAGCATCGCCGCGTACGCCGCCGGATCGACCGGGCGCAGCCCCCACTCCAGCGAGAGGTTCGGCTCGTTCCAGACAACGATTTGCGACACTAGCCCCTCGTACCGCGCCGCGAAGGCCGCGACGAGGCGCGCGTATGCCGGGTAGCCGCTCGCGTCGAGGTATTTCCAGCTCGTGCCCACGGGTCGCGCCCACGCCGGGACGCCGTCGATGCGCGCGATCACCTGCAACCCCTGCCGGTGTGCCTCCGCGATCACGAGGTCTGCGTGCTGCCAGTCGTAATCGTCCGGCCCGTTCGGCTGGAGGTAGAGCCACGGGAAATACTCAACGATCCATGATGCGCCCATGTCGTGCACCATCTGGAGTTCGTGACGGATCGCGGGGGAGCTCGCTTCCAGCGTCAGGCGCGTGTGGACGCCCGCCTGTGGGTCGGTCGGCACGATTTCCGGGGCGGCGGCTGGCGCGCGCGCGATCGGCGCGGGGGCGTGCGGGTTCGGGGCGGGTTCGCGGGGGCGAAAATCGGTCCACCACGCGGTGAGGAGGGTGATGCAAACGAGGATCAGGGCGAAGATTTCGTTCCCGTTTGGCTTGTGAAAACGACCGCTGCGGTTGCGTCCCATACCTCTCGCCCCTACGATAGCACCAGCGGCAGTGTAGCACGCCGCATGGTTCGCGTGAGGAAGGGAACGGAAAACGTTGCTGGTACTGATTTCCAACGATGACGGGATCGATAGTACGGGGCTGCACGCGCTCGTGGCGGCGGTCAAGCGGGTGGCGGAGGTCGTCGTGCTCGCGCCGAACCGCAACTGGAGCGCGGGGAGCCATCAGCGAACCTTCGACCGCCCGCTGCGCATCTCCGACGTGCACCTGCCCGACGGGACGCCCGCCCACGCCTGCGACGGCACCCCGGCGGATTGCGTGGCGGTCGGCCTGCTCGGCTTTTTGGAGCGGCGGCCGGACCTCGTCGTCTCCGGCATCAACAAGGGTGCGAACATGGGCGACGACATCATCATGTCCGGTACCGTCGCGGCGGCGATGTCCGGCGTCATCGGCGGCGTGCCGGGAGTCGCGGTCTCCCTCGCCGCGCGGTGGGACACGCCGGAGTGGCAGTTCGATGTCGCCGCGCGCTTCGTCGCCGCGCTCGTCGCGGACATTGCCCGCACCGGCGTCGAATCCGATCTCCTGCTGAACGTCAACGTGCCCGATCTGCCCGCCGAGGCGATCAACGGTGTCGCGGTGACGCGCGCCGGGCGGCGCATCTACGCCGATGAACTGGTGGAACGCCGCGACCCGTCGGGGCGTCGGTACTACTGGGTGGGCGGCGAGATGCCGGGTGGCCACGCGGAGCCGGGGACGGACATCGCCGCGATTGGGGAGGGCAAGATCAGCGTCACCCCGATCCACCTCGACATGACAAACCACCGCCTGCTCGAAGAGGTTGCGACGCGCGATTGGCAAGCAGTCGCGGAACGAGGACTGAGGACTAAGAGAAGTACTGAGTACTGAGTACTGAGTGCTGAGTGCCGAGTACGGGTGTGGGCATTTCCCCTCCCCTCTCCATCGCCGAACAGGTCTGACAGAAGCCATGCTCTCAGGGCGATGGCTCCGTACGAGAGGGGCCGGGGGTGAGGAATCGAACCGGACGCCACACCAAGATACGCACCAGTTGCACCGCGACAGGCTTCTGGCTTCTGTACGGGGGGATGCGATGGAGAGTAGACAGCAGCGACATATCGGACGGCGCGCAGTGCTTGGCGCAGCGGCGGGTGCGCTCGCGGCGCTCGGGGCGGCGTGCAGCGGCCCGGATGGCGACACGACCTTTCGCCCCGCACGAACGGCGACCTCCCCGCGCGGGGGAGGCGTTGGCACGCCCAATGTCGTCGAGAATCCGACGGAACCGCCGATCATCGGCACGCCGATCGGC
The DNA here is from genome assembly GCA_038232175.1 of Thermomicrobiales bacterium. Classification (GTDB taxonomy): domain Bacteria; phylum Chloroflexota; class Chloroflexia; order Thermomicrobiales; family JALYUS01; genus JALYUS01. The sequence continues at coordinate 1,256 of JBBSII010000177.1, read as the reverse complement.
ACGATCTTTCCGACGCCGAAGCGGGGCGCGCCCGTGCCGGATTTCCTGCGAATGGTCGGGCTGGGGCCGAACGGCATGGACGCCGCCGGTGGGTTGCTCACCTTCCTCGACCGCTGGAAAGGATACCTCTCATTCGCTAATGTCGGCGAGGTGAAGCGGCTCTACGGGTACGAGAAGGTGCGCGCGTTCACCGATCTCGCGGCGCAGAACATCACCGTGGCCGATTACACGAACGCGACAGCGGGATGCTACCTCACCGCGTTTGTCGGGCTGCAATACGCCCAAGGCCAGTACCGCGATGCCTTCGGCTACGATGTGCTCCAAGTGGATCGCGAGATCAGCGTCGGCCAGCCGCTGGAGTATCTCTCGCGCATGGAGGGCATGTTCGACGCGGACGGCGTGATTGGAAACTTGCAGGCGGGGGGATATACCATCGCCGATCAGAATGGCGTCGCGTACTACACCGTGCGCGGCGATGGCGAGCAGAATTTCTCCGACCCGCGCAGCCGCCTCGCGCTCGGCCGCATGAACCGCGTCGCTGTCGATACGGGGCGCATCATCGCCGCGCCGAAGACGGCGTTGATCGCCGCCGCGCTCGATGCGGAGGCGAAACGGACAACGACGCTCGACGCCACCGCCGCGCTCCGCGCCCTCGCCACCGTCCTCGGCACGGTGACGAGCATGGCGACGATCCCGCCGGGCACGTCCGATGTGGTGGAGTCGGTGCTTCAGTCGGGGCAGTTGGCGGCGGCGACACGCGGCTGGGAGACACTGCACCCCGCCGAGTTGAGCGCCATTGGCTACACGGACGCGGGGAACTTCCAGCGCACGATGCACGTCGCGCTCGTCTACACGAAACCGGCGGACGCGGCGGCGGACGCGCCCGAATTGGTGAAGCGCATCACCGGCTACCGCTCCCTGCGCTCCCAGCAACCTCTCCTGCCGACGTATGCGACCGCTGTCACCAGCCGCACGGCGACCGTTGCGGGGAAGGGCGTGCTCGTCGCGGATATCGCGCTCGTGCCCGATCCGCCACGCGCCCGCTTCTGGATCGACGTGTTCCTGAGCCGCGACACGCTCTTCCTCGTCCCGCAGCCGCTCAGCATCGTCGGCACCCCGCGCGCGGGCGGGAGTGCGGTTTCGGGCACGCCCCGGCCCTGACGAGCGCGTGCGATTCCTCACCCCCCACTGCCCAGAGGGCACCCGCTCTCCATCGCCCCAAAATCATGGTATGTGTTCGGTCCATTTAGCGATGG
>JBBSII010000176.1:0-8078 GCA_038232175.1 Thermomicrobiales bacterium | reverse complement strand
GCGCGGCTGGCCCGGTTTGTAGTCGCGGATGAGGTACGCCCCGCGCGCCGCCTCGAAGTGGGAGGCGATGCCGAGGGCGGCGCGGTCCGGTATCTGGATCGGTGGCCGCGTCAGATGCAGGGCGATGATCGGCACATCCGCTGCGAAGGCCGCGCCGAGGAGCACGGGCACCTCGTTGTACTCCCACGGCATCAGGTTGATGATGCTTCCCTCCGGGAAGAGTTGGGTCACGCCCGGCGAGAAGATGCCGAAGTGGGTGCGTGAATCTTCCGCCGTCTCCGGGCCGGAGTGACCGGCGATCCAGAGCACCTTGCCAACCTTGAAATCGGAGTCCTGCGCCAACTGGCTAAAGAGGCGCATCAGGCCATACTTGAGGTAGGAGAATGAGGCGTAGGTCGAGTGCGTCGCGTAGAAGCCGTCGAACGCATCGTAGGGCGTCGGGGAGAAGTTGACCGACGCGATCCCGGCGCTGATGCCCGAATTCGTGAACTCAGTGATCTCCTGCGGCAGCAGCACGCCGTCCTGATTGTTGTTGCGGTCGTACCGGCCCCACCCCGGCGTGTCGCCGTACCCTTCCGCGAAACCGGCGATGTTCGTCGATTCGGAGAGGTCGGCGGACATCGCGAGGAAGAGGGGACGGCCGTAGCGCTGCCGCCCGAGGCTGTTGATGTACGCGCCCCATTTCGCGAATGCCGCGCGGTTGGCGACGTTCGCCCCCGGCTTCGCCCAGATGTCGTCCGGGTAACTGCGGTAGTCCCAGAAGCGTTCGTCCTCGAACGGATTCTTCGACGTGTCGAGCTTGAATCCGGGAATTTCTTCGGGCACCGACTCACCGAGCGCGACGAGCCGGTCGGCGAGATAATCGACGAGCGCGTCATCGCTCGTGATCGTGTCCGCGATCACCTTCAGATTCGCCTCGAACTGGGCATGCAACGCGCCCGCATCCGACGGCGCGGCCTCACCGAAGCCGTGCCATTGCACGCCATACTTGTCCGCGAACTCCTTCCGGCCCTGCCAGAAGATTTCCGCGTTCAGTTTGTGCGGCGTGCCGTGCGATTTGTAGCCGGTAACGCCGTAGCCGCGCCCCTTGATCGTCTTGAACCACGTCATGTTCGGCACGTGATCGGGGTTCGCCGTCTCCATCGTCTCCAGCAGCGCCTGCGTCACGGCGGCATAGTCGGAGCCGTGCTCCGTGCCGTGGACGCGGAAGCCGTACGGCTCGAACCATGAGGTTGGGTTGCCGTTGACGACATCGCTTATCCCCACCGGGTCGATGCCGAAGTCGTTCCAGTCGATCAGGTAGTGGAGGTTGTCCAGCCCGAGGCCCCAGGCGGAGTTCTTCGTCTCGTGCGACGCGCCCGCCGTCAGGCCGCCCTCGCCATCGACCGCGAAGACCTTGACGCCCTCCGCGCCCGCGCGCTTGAGCGCCATCGCCTCACCGGCGGCGGCGGGCGAGCCGTGCCCCGTCGGGCCGGTGTTGAACTTGAGGAAGAGCGTCTTGCCCTCCATCTCCGCGTGACCAGCGAGGCCACCGCGCCGCCGGAAGCCGAGCAGATCGTTCCACATCAGTTGACGGCGGTCGCTCTCCGGCACGGCGTACCGCGCGTCGCCCGTGCGCTCGTACTTCGCGCGGAGGGCGGTGTTGTACGCTGCCAGCGTCGCGTAGATCAGCGGCACAGTATGCCCCGCGACGAGCACGAACCGGTCCCCGAACCGCTTCTCGGGGTGCCGGATGTCCCACCGCATGAAGCCGCCGAGCGTCAGCGCGACGAGCATGTGCCGCTTCGAGCGCGAGCCGCCCGGGTGGCCGCTCTGCCGGTAGTTCTCGAAGACATCGATGAAGTTGTCGATGCAGTCGCCGATTTTCTCCCACTGGGGGAACTGCTTCTCAAGGTCAGCGTGCCGGGTACTGACGCCCGGCTGGGCGGTCGAGGTCAACGTGATACCCCCCGTTTATTCGTGCCGTATTCGCCATTCATCACGCACAATCCTACTACGGGCCACGTGCCGCTGGCTACTGCGTGAGCCACATCAGGTTTGGGCGAATCTGCGGATTGACCGGTGTGTTCGGCATCTGACCCCGCAAGGCGCGTGCCGCCTCCTCACCGACGCGCCGCTGCATGATGTCGAAGGTGATGTCCGCGTAACTCGCGGTGTGCGGCACGAGCACGACGTTATCCATGCCCATCAGCGGGCTATCTTTCGGCAGCGGCTCGATCTCGAAGACATCGAGGCCCGCGCCCGCGATCCTGCCGCTCTGGAGCGCCGCGATCAGCGCCTGCTCATCCACGACGGGGCCGCGCGACGTGTTAATCAGGTAGGCGGTCGGCTTCATCAGCGCGATCCGCTCGGCGTTGATGAAGTGGCGCGTCTCCGGCGTCAGCGGCGTGTGGATCGAGACGTAGTCGCTCTGGCTGAGCACATCCTCCAGCGGCAGCAACTCGACGCCGAGCGCGGCGGCCCGCTCCGGCGGCAGGTACGGGTCGAAGGCGATCACGCGCATATCGAGCGGCACGAGGCGGCGGTAGAACTCGCGCGCGATCTGCCCGAAGCCGACGAGGCCCATCGTCTCGCCGTGAATCTGGCCCATCGGCGAGAGGAACGGCGAGCGGAACGCGCCGGAACGGTCGCCCCACGCGCCAGTGCGGATCCACCGATCCTGGCGCGTGATCTTCTTCGCGCAGTCCAGCAAGAGCGCGAGCGCGTGGTTCGCGACTTCCGGCAGGCAGAAGTCCGGGATATTGACGACGACGAGGTTGTGCGCGCTCGCGGCGGGCACGTCGATCGTGTCATAGCCGACGCCGTAGCGCACGAGCACGCGGCAGTGTTCCAGTTGGTCGATCACGTCCAGTGTGAACTTCGAGCCGGGGACGAGCAGCGCGTCCGCGTCCTTGCAATGCTCGATGATCTTCTCCGGCGTGTCGAGATTGCCGTAACTGACGAGGCAATCGGCGAACTCCGCCAACCCCTCGCGCTCATTCGCCAGCGTCGCCCCCGGCGGCGCGCTCGTCTGTACCACCTTGAACTGAGCCATGTGCCCTCCCGTTGGTCGGGAGGACTGAGGACTGAGGACTGAGGACTGAGCAGGGACACAAACCCACTCAGTCCTCAGTCCTCAGTCCTCAGTCCTCATTAATATTTGATCACTTCCGTCTGCTTCGCGGGCGTCCAGCCTTTGACGGCCTGCGTTTCCAGCGTCGCCTCGTGGAGCATGAATCGCGCCTCGGAGGCGAGCGCGAGGAACTGGTAGCCCTCGGCGATCCGGTCGCTGACCGCCTTCGCGTCCGCGCAGTGGATACCGGGCGCAACGCCGTGCTTCTTGCAGGTCTGGAGGATGTGCTGCATCCCCTCCTGGAAGACCTTCGCCTCGGACCACATCGCGGGCGTCTCGCCCATGTTGCCGAGCAGGTCGTTCGGCCCGACGAAGACGCCGTCGATGCCGCCGTCCGCGAGCATCGCATCGAGGTTGTTGATCCCCTCGGGGGACTCGATCATGATGACGACGCAAATTTCGTCGCTGGCGCGCGTGTTGTACTCGCCGGGTTGGGCGTCCCACGAGGCGTTATAGCGCCCGCCGCCGAATGAGCGGTTGCCAACCGGCGGGTGCTTCGCGGCGCGCGCGATCAGGCGGGACTCCTCGACGGTGTTGACCATCGGCGCGACGATCCCCCACGCGCCCGCGTCGAGCACCCGCTTGATGTTCTCATGGTGGCCCTGCGGCAGGCGGACCATCGGCGCGGACGCCGTGCCGCGCATCGCCATCATCATCAGCGCGACAGTCTCGATGTCGATCGCGTTGTGCTCCCAGTCGATTGTTAGCCAGTCGAACCCGACCGTGGCGAGCGATTCGACCGCGAGCGGCGCCCCGTAACTCAACCATGTCCCGATCGAGGGGCGACCCTCCTTGAGCGCTCGCTTGACGTGATTTTCGCGCATTCCGTTCTCCTCCTACTGACCCGAGTCCAGCATTCCAACGAGATGACCGCTCGCGTCCGCCGCGAGCGGTTGCAGGGTCCCGACGATCTCCAACCCGTCATTGCTTCGCGCCTCATCCATGAGCGCGGCGGAGATCGCAAGCGTATCGAGGTGCAGCGTGCTGTGAATGCGCGCGACGCGCGGCGCGCGCTCGACGCCGCGCAGGGCGGAGCGGATTGCCCACTCGACCGCGTCGATGTCATTCTCGCGGATGATCGGGATCTTCGCCGCCGCGATCGCCTCCGCCGTGATCGCGTTCATCATCAGGGCGTGGTGGTCGATCTGGTCGAAGACGCGCCGCGTCGTGAAGTCCGCGAAGCCGATGCCCATCGCATTGCCGTGCGTCTCCGGCGTCAGGTTGAGGATGACGATGCGGGTGAAATCGGGCACGCGCGGCCCGCCGAACCGCCGCCACATGCCGATGATATTCGGGTCCATCCCCGTGCCGCTGATGTTCTTGCCCATTGCGTCGATGATGAGCACATCGAGTTGATCGAACGGCACGCGCGGCAGCAGCGTGTTCGCCAGTTGCAGCAGTTCCGCGTCCGTTCGGACGATCTGATCGGGGGGGGCGACGCGGATCGTGTGGACATGCTCGTAGGCATTCTCCACGATGTGCACGCCGAAGAGGATGTTCGCTTTTTCCAGCGTCACGGTGGCGGCATCGACGATGTGTGTGCCGAGGCCCGCCGAGTGCATCTGCTCCGCGCCGTGCCGCTTGCCCATGCCAACGGCGATCATCTTGCTGACGCCGCTCTCGACCTCGCCCCGGAACGCCGTGTGCGCCTTGACGCGGTTGACGACGACCACGCCATCCGCCTCGCTCGCCATGCGGTCGTAGTAGACAGGGATGCCGGACGGCGTCGTGCCGAGTTGCACGACCTCCATCGTCGCGCGCACCGGGCAGCCGAGCGCTTCCTCGGTCATGCCGTAGCCCGCCATCATCTCAATCTGGCCCTCGGCGGTCGCGCCGCCGTGCGACCCCATCGCGGGGATGAGGAACGGCTCCGCGCCACGCCCCTTCAACTCCTCGACGATGGTGCGGAGGATCGTCGCGATGTCCGCGATGCCGCGGCTCCCGCCCGTCACGGCGATCTTCGCGCCCGGTTTGATCGCAGGCAGGTCGCCGAGCGTGGCGATACCCGCGCGGATTGCGCCGGGGACATCTTCGCAATGCTCGGGGGAGAGGCGCTGGCGGATGCGGGCGAGTGCGGGCAGGGTTGTCACCGGATGCGTCACCGGGGGGGCAGCAACCGCCGAACGCATCGAATCCCGGACCTTGCTCGTGCTCATCGCCACGCGCTCCCTTCTCCGCGTACCACCAGTGCACCGACGCGAACTGGTTCGCCGCCACTGCCGGTAGCCTACCACCGGATTGCACGGAGCGAAACCCTGGGAGTTCCTAACCCCCCAACCGCCTTCCCGCGAGGAAGGGGGAGCGAGCCTTCGAGGGATCGGGGCGTTCGGTGGAACACTCGGATACTGGATTGAGTCACCCCTTCCCCGTGGGGAAGGGGCCGGGGGTTAGGAATCCCCGGCGGATGGGATGTTGAACACGCCCTGCGATTGCCGCGCCCCGGTAGCGGAGGGGACGAGGCGGGTGTTACCATACCGGCATCTGTTGATTCATCGTCCGTCAAAGGAGCATTCCGATGATTCGCCCCCACGTCTTGCCGGACATTAGCGTCGGCGCCGACCTCGGCGACTACCTCGATGACATTCCGCTCCCGCCCGTTTTCGATGTCGTGGACGATTCGCCGCAGCCGATGCTCGATGACGTGCGCGGTGCGGTGCGGCGTGCGCTTCAGGAATGCGGCGCGCTTGAGCGCGTGCGGCCGGGGATGCGTGTCGCCGTCTGTGCGGGGAGCCGGGGCATCGACAAAATCGTGCCGACACTGCGCGAGGCGGTGCTCGCCGTGCGGGAGCGCGGCGCGGAGCCATTCATCATCGCGGCGATGGGGTCGCACGGCGGCGCGACCGCCGAGGGTCAGCACGAAATCCTCACCGGCTACGGCATCACCGAGGAGGCCGTCGATGCGCCCATCGTCGTCGGCACGGAGACGGAGCAGGTCGGCACGGTCGAGGGTTCGGTGCCCGTCTGGGTGAACACGCAGGCGCGCGCGGCGGATGCGACGCTCGTCATCAACCGCGTCAAGGCGCACACGGACATTCGCGGCACGATCGAGAGTGGGCTGGCGAAGATGTGCGCCATCGGCCTCGGCGGGCCGCGCGGGGCGGCGACGTTCCACCGCAGCGGGCCACAGATGCTCGCGAAACTCATCCCGATTGTCGCACGCGAGACGATCCGGGAGATCAACGTTATCGGCGGCATCGCCATCGTCGAGAACGCCGCCGGGACGATGGGCGAGATGCACGGCGTGCAACCGGCGGACATCGGCGGCCCCGTCGAGACGGCGCTGCTCGACCGCGCGAAGTCGCTCCACCCGCGCATCCCGGTTGACCAACTCGATGTGCTGATCGTCGATGAACTCGGCAAGGATATTTCCGGCAGCGGCATGGACTCGGTCGTCATTGGCCGGATGATGATCCACACCGTCCCGGAATTCGAGCGCCCGGACATCAGCATCATCACCGTGCTCGATGTGACGCACGAGTCGCACGGCAACGCCGTTGGCATCGGCTTCGCAGACTGCATCCCGGCGTCGCTCGTCGCGAAGATCGACTGGCGCGCGATGTACATCAACGCCGCGACTTCCGGCCTCGGCGGGCCGCAGCGCGCGAAGATGCCGATGGTCTTCCCGACGATGCGGCAGACGGTGCAGGCGGCGATCTTCATGTGCGGCCGGAGTGACTTCGCGCAGGTGCGGCTCGCCCGCATCCGCAACACGCACGACGTGCGCGCACTGACGGTGTCGCCCGCGTTGCGCGACGAATTGGCGCGGCAGCCGCACATGACGGTGTCGGATCGCCCGCGCGACCTTCGTTTCGCGGAATGAGGCGGATGCCATCCGGCCCCGGCCTCGTCGGTATCGTCGCGGATGACCTGACGGGCGCGTGCGACGCCGCCGCGCAGTTCTGCCGCGCGGGCGCGCGGACGGCGGTGCTCCTCGATGATTCCGAGACCTCCCTGCCGGAGGGGTGGGACGCCATCGCGCTGACGACCGAATCGCGCCGCGCCCTCCCGACCGTCGCCGGTGGCCGCACGCGGACGGCGGTGCGGCGACTGATCGACGCGAAAGCGCGGCAAATCTACGTCAAGGTTGACAGCACGCTGCGCGGCGCGCCAGGAGGGATTATCGAGGCGGCGGCGCTGGAGTTCGGCGTTCCCTACGTCCTCGTCGCACCCGCCTTCCCCGATCAGGGGCGCACGGTGCTCGGCGGCTGGGTGCGGCGTGATGAAACGGCGGTGGTGGATGGCATGACCCGCCTTGGGGAGACGGCCATCGCGTCGATTGGGCATATCCCGCTGCGCGCGATTCGCTCCAGCATGACTGCAATCGCCATCGCGCCCGGTCTGCTCGTGGACAATGTCGCGCTGCTGCTCGCTGACGCCGAGCGCGACGACGATCTCTGGACATTGGCCGAATACGCGGCCTCCACGGAGTTGGCGCTCGTCGCGGGGTCGGCGGGATTCGCCCGGTTCATCGCGCCCTTCTGGAGTTGGGAGACGGCGAACCCGGACGACGAGGACGACGCCTGGGCAATGCGGGAGGGGCCGGTGCTCGTCGTCGTCGGGACGCGCAACCCGATGACGCAGGCGCAACTCGCGTACATCCGCGAGGCGGACGACGTGACTGTGGTGCCGGTCGATCAGGAGCGCGCGGACGAGAGCCTCCCGGCGATCCGCGCCGCGCTCGATGAAACCTCGGTCGTCGTCGCGGCGCTCATGGTGCCGTCGGAGACGGCGGTGACGGACACCGCGCTCGCGGGCATCGCACGTGTCGTGGTCACGGCAGCCGCCGAGCGTGGCGACCGGTTGCGCGGCCTGGTGACGACGGGCGGCGCGACGACACTCGCCGTATGCAAGGCGGCAGATGTTCACCTGCTGCATGTCGTGGATGAGATTCTGCCCGGTGTGCCCGTCTCCGTGATGACCGATGGTACGCTCGCGGGCGTGCCGATTGTGACGAAGTCCGGCGGCT
>JBBSII010000175.1:0-8084 GCA_038232175.1 Thermomicrobiales bacterium | reverse complement strand
GGCGAAGCCAATCACGATGTACTTCGTGCCATCCGAGCAGGTGGACAAACTGACGCTCAGCGGCAAGCAGGTCGCCGCCGATCTCGAAAAACTGACCGGCCTGAAGTTCAAGACCGCCGTCCCCACCTCGTACGGCGCGGTGATCGAGTCGATGGGCAGCGGCGACGCCGATGTCGCGTGGCTTGCCACCTTCGCCTATTTGATCGCGCACCAGAAGTACGGCGTCAATGTCGGGCTGACGACGACGCGCAACGGCCTGGACACCTACAAGGGCGAGATCATCGCCCGCGCGGACAGCGGCATCAACGACATCAAGGGGTGCAACGGCAAGACCGTCGCCTGGACGGACGCGGCGAGTACCTCCGGGTATGTCTTCCCCTCCGCGCTCTTCGCGTCGCAGGGCGTGAAGCCGGGCAAGGAACTCTTCGCCGGTGGGCACCCGCAGGCGGTCCTGGCCGTCTACCAGGGCACGGCGGACTGCGCCGGGACCTTCTACAGCCCCAATAACCCGGACGGCACGCCTGCGGACAGCCGCGCCTCGCAACTGAAGACGTACCCGGACATCCTCCAGAAGGTGAAGATCGTCGGCTTCACGCCGGACATCCCGAACGACACAATCAGCTTCCGCAAGGACTTCCCGAAGGAGTTGCAGGACCGGATCGTCAACGCGCTGCTCTACTACGCATCCCAGCCCGAGAGCAAGCAGCCACTCAATGATGTCGGTAGCATCACGGGCTTCGTGCGGTCGGACGACAGCCGGTATCAGGTTGTCCGCGACTCGCTCACCGCGCTCGGCAAGAAGCCGGAAGACTTCTTCAAGTAAAGCGAGTGCTGAGTGCTGAGTGCTGCGTGCTGAGTTGGGGCCGACCCGCTCAGCACGCAGCACTCAGCACTCAGCACTCCGTCCTAGGGACGGCGATGCTCGAAATCCGCAACCTGACGAAAATCTATCCGAATGGGACAGTCGCGCTGCGCGACATCAACCTCACCGTCCGGGACGGTGAGTTTGTGGTGGTGCTTGGTCTCTCCGGGTCGGGTAAATCGACGCTGCTCCGGTGCATCAACCGGCTGGTGGAGCCGACGAGTGGGACGATCCTGGTGGATGGGAAAGCGGTCACGGGGGCGAACGAGGCCGAGTTGCGGCGCATCCGGCGCTCGATCGGCATGATCTTCCAGCAGTTCAACCTCGTGAAGCGCACGACGGTGCTCACGAATGTCCTCAGCGGCAGGCTCGGCTACACAAGCGGCATCGGGCCGCTGATGTACCGCTTCGCGCCAGACGATGTCCAGCGGGCGATGCGGAACCTCGACCGAGTCGGCATCGCGGATCGGGCGCGGCAGCGGGCGGACACGCTCTCCGGCGGTCAGCAGCAGCGCGTCGCCATCGCCCGCGCGCTGATGCAGGAGCCGACGCTGATGCTCGCGGACGAGCCGGTCGCCAGCCTCGACCCCGCGACCTCACACTCGGTGATGCGGTACGTGGAGGAGATCAACCGCGATCAGGGGATCACCGTGCTCTGCTCGCTCCATTTCCTCTCACTCGCGCGCCGGTACGCGACGCGCATCATCGCGCTCAAGGCGGGCGAACTCGTCTTCGATGGCCTCCCGCGCGAGATCGACGACGCACGCTTCAAGGCGATCTACGGCGAGGACGCGATTCAAGTCGAAATCGCGTGAGTAGGACTAAGGACTGAGGACTAAGGACTACGTGGGGATGTGAGGCTCTGGAGGATGCATGGCAACTGAGGAAGAAATCCGATTAGAGACGGAGTTGGGAGTCGGCCCGCAACATGTGGCTGCTCCCACTCAGTCCTTAGTCCTGAGTCCTCAGTCCTCCCGACTCCGTCGGGGCGTTGCATTCCTGCTCGACTGGTTCATCGCGGCGTACGCGCTGTACATCGGGCTGTTCGTGGTGGATGCGTTTATTCACGCGCTCTGGCTGCCGTCGAAGGTGGCGGCGAAGCCCGTGCTGGACATCGTTTCGTACGCATGGCGCAGTTGCGAGGGGGTGACGACCCTCGGCGGTATTACCCTGCCGAAGTTCCTCTTCTTCCTGCTCGGGGGGCTGCCAATCCCGATCCTCCTTGAACTGACGAACGATACCCTCGGGATGCGGCTGATGGGGCTGGCGCGCCCGGTCGATCCCCTCGCGATGCGGCCGTGGATCCGCACGCTCTGGGGTTTCACCGCGCTCGTGCTCTTCATCGAGACGTTCATGGCGGGGTGGTACATCACCGAGGTTGACCCGATCTTCTACGCTCAGCGGTTCGCGCGTGGCTGGCGCATCTCGAAGCAACTGTTGACGCCGGACTGGGCCATCCTGTGGCCGTCCGTGCAACTGATGCTGGAGAGCATCTTCCTCGCGCTGATCGCGACGATCTTCTCGGTCATCCTCGCGGTACCGCTCGCCTTCCTCGGCGCGCGGAACCTGATGCGCGGCTCCCCGATCCGCATGGCGATCTACACGGTGGTGCGCGGCTTCTTTAATATCTTCCGCTCGATCCAGGAACTCGTCTTCGCGATCATCTTCGTCACTGTCGTCGGGATCGGGCCGTTCGCGGGCATGTTGGCGCTCTTCATTCATTCCGTCGCTTCGCTCGGCAAGCTCTACTCGGAGCAGATCGAGAGCATCGACCCCGGCCCGATGGAGGCGATCACCGCGACGGGCGCGACCCGTGTGCAAACGATCCTCTACGCGGTCGCGCCGCAGATCGTGCCGCCCTTCCTCGCCTTCACGATCTACCGGTGGGACATCAACGTCCGCACCTCGATCGTCGTCGGCTTCGTCGGTGGCGGCGGCATCGGCCTCGCGCTCTTCCAGTACCAGCAACTGACGCAGTGGCACCGCGTGGGCACCGTGGCGTTCCTCACGATTATCGTCGTCTGGGCGCTCGATGCACTGAGCGCGCGCGTCCGTGAGAAGTTGGTGTGACGAAGTGCTGAGTGCTGAGTTTCACGTTATACTACGTGAAAGGAGAGCGCACCGTGGTTGTACGTGAGACGGCGACACCATCCGCATTTGTCCGGCAGCCCCACACGCAGGGTGATCTCGCGGCGGCGTATCAGGGCGGTGTGCACGCGCGTGCCACACTCCTCCAGGCGGAAGGCGGGACATTGACCGCGCGGGAGGTCGCCGAACGCCTCGGGGTGGTGCAGCGAGTGGTTGAGGAGCGGCGGCGTGCCGGTCGGTTGCTTGCGTTCCCGGCGCCACGCATCCGGTACATCTACCCCATGTGGCAATTCGGGCCGCACGAGATGCTGCCGGGATTCGAGGAGACACTCGCAATGCTCACGGTCGAGAATCCCTGGGGGCGCGCCGCGTTCTTCCTCGCGAAGAACGCCTACTTGCACGATGCATCACCGCTGGCGGAACTCCGGTGTGGACATGTCGCGGATGTGAAACGTGCCGCCCAAGCCTACGGCGAACACGGTGCTTCCTGAAGAACCCCCGCCGGGCCGATATCCCGAACCGCCCGCTGACCTCCATCAGCGACTCCTCCCCATCGTTTCGACACAGACGCAGTGGTTCCGTATCCACCAGTCGCGGTACGCGCCACTCTTCTTCGGTCGTACCGGCTTGTATCGGTTCGATGCGCCCGCGAACGAGTATGGCGTCCTCTACGCCGCGAACGATGAGCACGGAGCGTTTGTCGAAACATTCGATCATTCGCTGGACATTCGCGTGATCGACACGGATGATCTGAAACGCCGGACGCTGTTGGTTCTCACCGCCACGCGACCGCTCAATCTCGTTGATTTAACCGGCACTGGGCTGGCCCGACTCGGTGCGGACAATTGCTTATGTACCGGCGATTATCGGTTAGCCCAGCATTGGTCTGGCGCGTTGTGGCATCATCCTGAGTCTCCCGACGGGGTGTATTATCGTTCCCGGCTTGATCTGGGCCGTCGGTGTGTTGCGCTCTTCGACCGGGCGCAAGCGGCGATCACCGCTGCGTCGCTCGGCAGTTTGAGCGATGCGCGCCACAAAGATTTGCTTGCCACGCTCGTCGATAGATACGCAATCGCGTTGCTTTAGAATGGTCGCCATGACGTTGCGCCGCTTGTTGCTCGCCAGTCTGATCGCCGTGATCCTCTTTGTCGCGCCCGCCGCGCCGGTCGGTGCGTGGCCGGTGGCCCCGTATCCGCGCGCCGCCACTCCCATCGCCGCCCCGAAGATCACCGCGCGCGCCGCGCTCGTGCAGGAGAACACGGCGAGCAAGGCGCTCTTCCAGAAGGCGCAGGAGACGCAAATTCCCCCCGCGAGCACGATCAAACTGCTCACCGCGATCACCGCGCTGACGCTGGGGCAGGTGGACGACAAGATCATGGCGGAGAAGGGCGACCTCGTCGGCGGCAGCACGATGGGTTTGCAGGCGGGCGACACGCTGACGCTCGGCAATCTCCTGAAGGGGTTGCTCATCCCCTCCGGCAATGACGCCGCGACGACAATTGCGCGGGCGGAGGGGGCGAAACTGCCGGATGCCGCGACGCTCGGCCCCGTCAGGGCCTTCGTCGCGCGGATGAACGCCGTGGGCATGGAGCGCGGCCTGACGGGCACGAAGGCCCTCAATCCGAGCGGCCTCGACGCGGTCGGCATGGTCTCGACGGCGCGCGACCTCGAACGGTTGGCCGAACTCGTGCTCGCGGACCCGTTCCTCGCGCCGATCGTCCGCACACAGGAGGTGACGATCCCCTCCACGTACGGCTCGTACCCCGTCAAGAACACGAACGAACTGCTCGGCACGCCGGGTGTGATCGGCGTCAAGACGGGGACGGAGGACTCCGTCGGGCAGAACCTCGTGCTCGCGGTGTCGGAGGGCGGCCATCGCCTGATCGTCGTCATCCTCGGCAGCACCGATCGCTACGCGGACGCCCGCGCGCTCCTGACATACACGCGGGCGGCGTGGTCGTGGGTGGCGCTCGGCGACCCGAAGGCGCTCCCCGGCCTCGCGCGGGCATTCGATGCGTGGGGCGTCACGACGCACGAGAGCAAAACGGTCGTGCTCGACAGCAAACTCGTGCCACTCCTGCACTACGTCTTGCAGTTGACGCCGCCCGTCGCGACCAAAGCCGAGACGCCAACCGCCGCTCCTGGTCTGCCTGGTGCGCGGGGTGTTATTATCTTCCTGCTCGGGGATGGTGAACTCGGGCGCATGGATGTGTACCCGCTGGTCGTGCAGCCGGTGGGGACGCCTCCACCAGCCTGAACCGCGCGACTGGTCACTTGTTACTGTACGTTACCCATACCCCATCGCACCGCTGAACGTCCCCGGCCCGCAGCGGGCGGGGGCAGAGAGTAGGAAACCCGTGCCCGAGACACCCCGGCGTCCCGCCGATCGCACTCGCCGACCGCAGTCAAAAGCGAAACCGCCCGCACCCGCCCGCGCCACGAAGCGGACGCCCGCCAATCCCCAGGAAGGCGCGGCGGCGGATGGCGAGCGGTTGCAGAAAGTGCTCGCCGCGAGCGGCATCGCGTCCCGCCGCGCTGCGGAGGACATCATCCGTTCGGGGCGGATCAAGGTGAATGGGAAGATCGTGCGCGAGATGGGCGTGAAGGTGAACCCGGCGCGCGACAACATCCTCGTGGACAACAAGCAACTCGCCCAGCCGCGCCGCCGCTACATTATCCTCCACAAGCCGAGCGGCTACATCACGACGATGAGCGACGAGCGTGGCCGGTGGACAGTGACCGATCTCGTCGATACGCCGGAGCGCGTCGTCCCCGTCGGGCGACTGGACCGCGACACCGAGGGACTGCTGCTCCTGACGAACGATGGCGAGGTGGCGCACCGCGTCATGCACCCGCGCTTCGGCATCCAGAAGGAATACCACGCGCTCGTCACCCCGCTGCCGACGGCGGACGCGACCCGCGCGCTCGGCGTCGGCATCGAACTGCGCGACGAGGACGGTAAGATGGAGCGCACCGCCCCGGCGCAGGTCAGCCTGCTCCCGTACAAGCACGGCGAGCAGTGGATCAAAATTGTCATCAGCGAGGGGCGCAAGCGGCAGGTGCGCCGGATGCTCGAAGCGGTCGGTTGCGAGGTGCGGCGGCTCGTGCGCGTCCGCCTCGGCCCGCTCGTCCTCACCGGCATCCCGAAGGGATCGTGGCGCGAGTTGACACCCGGCGAGCGGCGCGAACTCTTCGTCGCCCTCAAACTGACCAATCAGGAGATGCCCACGGAGGAGATGGAATGATGGGGACGGAGAGCGGGCAGGGGGTGAGGTAGTGCCTCCCCGCGTCATCACGATCGACGGCCCGGCGGGGGTGGGGAAGACGAGCCTCGCGGAGCAACTCGCGGAGCGGCTCGGCTACCACGTCTACGACACGGGCGCGCTCTATCGCGCGGCGACGCGGCTCGCGGTGCGCGCCGGGTTGACGACGATTGCGCCGGAGGATGAGGGGGCGATTGTGCGGCGCATCATGGCGGCGGACATCCACATCGGCCCCCCGCGCGACGCGGCGACCGAGCCGGTCGTGACGATTGATGGTGAGGATGTGACCGCCGATCTCCGCTCGCCGGCCGTGAACGGGCTGGTCTCGCCCGTGTCGCAACTGCGCGGCGTGCGCGACGCGCTCATGGCGGTGCAGCGCGAGGCGGCGGCGGCGGGCGGCGTCATCATGGTCGGGCGGGACATGGGCACGGTCGTCGTACCCGACGCAGATCTGAAACTCTACCTCGACGCCGATGTGCGCATCCGGGCGGAGCGGCGGGCGCGGCAACTGGCGGCGCGCGGCAAGCCCCGCCCAACTGCGGAGATCATGTGCGAGGAGGCGGAGCGGGACCGGCTCGACAGCAACCGCGCCATCGCCCCGCTGCGCCCCGCGCCGGACGCGATCATCATCATGACGGATGGCCTGTCGCCGGATGAGGTGCTGCGGCAGGCGATGCATGAGGTCGAGCGCGCCGCCTCGCGCATCGCGGCGACAGCGAGAGGGGCGGGAGTATGAGCGCGACGCCGCAGCCCGCATCGGCCCCGTCCCCGGAGCATCGCGACGACCGGGACCGCCTCGACGACTTCCACAAGACGCGCCTCTACCGCATGATCTACGGCGTTGCCCGCCACGCCGTGCGCCTCGGCTTCCGCTCGTTGATGCGGATGACCGTCCATGGCGTCGAGCATGTGCCCCGGCGCGGCCCGCTCGTCGTCGCCTCCAATCATCTGCACAACTTCGACCCATTCGTCGTCGGCTGCGTCACCCCGCGCAGCCTCTACTACATGGCGAAGAAGGAACTCTTTGCGTCGCGCGTGATTGGGGCGATCATCGGCTTCCTGGGCGTCTTCCCCATCGACCGGGGGGCGGCGGATCGCGGCGCGCTCCGGTTCGCCGTCCACCTCGTGGAGGATGGAGAGGCGCTCTTCATGTTCCCGGAGGGGACGCGCTCCCCGACGGCGAGGATCGAGCGCGTCCTGCCCGGCGCGGCGTTCGTCGCGGTGCGGACGGGCGCGCCCGTGCTGCCCGTCGCGATCACCGGCACGCAGGCGCTCCCCTTCGACAAGAAGAGCGAGGCGGCGGGGCGGCGGAAGCGTGGCCGCGCGGACGTGACCGTGACCATCGGGGAGCCTTTCCACCTCACG
Organism: Thermomicrobiales bacterium; assembly: GCA_038232175.1. GTDB lineage: Bacteria > Chloroflexota > Chloroflexia > Thermomicrobiales > JALYUS01 > JALYUS01. The sequence goes on along the minus strand of JBBSII010000175.1, from coordinate 506 downwards.
CCGGGGCCGAACGGCAAGCGCCCGTCGATGGAGGCGGCGTCGGAGGAGATTATGCGCCACGTCGCCGCCCTCTTGCCGCCGGAGTACCGGGGCATCTATACGGAATCCGCCGACACCCCACCTCATACGGACGGCGCGTGATGCGGACGGTCGAACTGTCGTCGCGCGGGCTGGTGGGCGAGATTGCCGAGGCGCTCGATGGCGGCGACAACGAGTGCGCCGCCGACCTCGCCGGGCAGGGGCTTGCGGTTTTTTCGGACGCCGCCGTCTTTCACCGGCTGCGGGGCGTCGCGCTCTTCGCACTCGGTGCGAATGAGGAGGCGAAGGGGAATCTCGCCGCCGCGCTCACCGTCGATCCGCTCGACAACGAGGCAATCGTGACGCTCGCGCGGATCGCGGACGTGGAGGGCGATCCGTACACTGCCGCCGAGCACCTGCTGACCGCGTGGGAGCACGACCCGGCGAACCCAGGTCTCCGTGCCGAATTGACGGAGCGGCTGGCGTCG
>JBBSII010000174.1:0-8087 GCA_038232175.1 Thermomicrobiales bacterium | reverse complement strand
TGGGCATCTACTGACGGCGGTGGCACTCAACTTCTTGCGCTTGGGCGAGTGGTTCGCCGACATTCCGCGCGCCAAGACGCGTCGCTCGCCGTTCGTCACGCTGATGGCAGCATGATCGATTCTGACTTCGCCAGCAGTATCGATCGTGGTGGCGCCCTTATCCCCGCCATACCACCCGCCGCCTGCCCATTTCGGCTACAACTGACTCCTCGTCTTCATGCCCAGTCGAGGAGTCGCACGCCATGCCATTCACTGCGCTCTTTCCCCATTTCGCTGGCTTCCGTATCGATGCCGTGTGCTGCGGTGATCATCGTCTCACCCTGACTGCCACCGCGACCCGCAAAACCGCCCGCTGTCCCTTGTGTCAACGGCGCTCCCGCCGCGTCCACAGCCGCTACCAGCGGCGCGTCGCCGATCTGCCCGCCGGCGGCACGCCCCTCACGCTCCTCCTCCACGTCCGCCGCTTCTATTGCCGCAATCCGCGCTGCGTGCGCCGCATCTTCGCCGAACGACTCCCCACCTTGGTCGCCGCCGGCGCGCGTCGCAGCTATCCGCTGCACATCGCCCTCGAACACGTCGCCTTCGCCCTCGGCGGTGAGGCAGGGGCACGCTTGGCTACCACGCTCGGCATGCCGACGACGCCCGACATCCTCCTGCGGCTCATCCGGGCCGCGCCACTGCCGGCGATCGGCACCCCGGAGCGTGTCGGCGTGGACGACTTCGCGCTGCGCAAAGGACGCGTCTACGCCGGACTCATTGTGGACCACGACGCGCGCCGCCCGCTCGATGTCTTGCCCGATTGTGCCCCGGCGACGATTGCAGACTGGCTCGCGGCGCATCCCTCGATCCGCCTCGTCACTCGCGACCGCGGCACCGCGATCGTGGAGGGTGTGACGCGCGGCGCACCGCAGGCAACCCAAGTCGCGGATCGCTGGCACCTGCTGAAGAATCTCGGCGAGGCGCTCGAACGCTTGCTCGTGCGCCGACGGGCGGAGTGGCATCCCGTCTTGGTCGCGGAGACGCCGGAGGGATCCACCGATGCGACGATGCCGCCCGGTTCAGCGAAGAGCGATACCCCGCCAAGGCTGCGTGCGCCGACCATCCGCGCCCAGCAGGCCGCGCAGGAGCAGCAAGCACGCCACGAGGAAGCGCGGCGCTTGAAAGCACAAGGCTGGAGCCTGCGGGCCATCGGGCGGGCGCTGCATCTCGACCACAAGACCGTCCAAGCCTACGTGAAGAGCGACATACCGCCGCTCCTGCGCCCGCGCGCACCGAAGCGGAGCAAACTCGACCCATATCGGGAATATATCCATCGCCGGTGGGAGGAGGGATGCCACAACGTGGCGGTGTTGCTCGACGAGTTGCGACAGCGCGGGTACACCGGCGGACACTCGATCGTGCGCGCCTATGTGGCACCGTGGCGGCAGACGCTCCCAAGGGACACCATCGAGTTGAGGCGGATAGCGCACGTACGTGCCGCAGCGCGACCGACGTGGTCGCCGCGCCAACTGGTCGCGCTCTTCCTGCGCCACCCGGAAGAGGTGACGGCGAAGCAAGCGCAGACGCTCGGCGTGCTCCGCGCCGCCAGTCCGCTGCTCGCGTCGGTCCAGGATGCGGTCCAGACGTTCGCAGCAATGGTGCGCGAGCGGCGGGTGGAGGGGCTGACGGGGTGGGTGGAAGCGATGCGGCGCAGTGAGGAACGCGAACTGCGGGGATTCGCGGAAGGGCTGCTGGAGGATTATGCCGCCGTGCGGGCCGGGCTGACACTGCCGGAGAGCAACGGACCGACGGAAGGGCAAATCAACCGGTTGAAGTTGGTGAAGCGATCGATGTACGGGCGGGGGAAGGTGGGCCTGTTGCGGCGGCGGGTGGTATGGCGGGGATAAGGGCGCCACCACGATCACGGGAGAACCTTGCAAGTGCACCACCGCGCCGCTCGTTTGTGCGCCACCTCAACTCGCTGCTTCCTCTATTAAATGCTCCTGCTCCGCACGCCCCCGCGTCCGCCACGACGGTCCTTTGAGATAGAAGACTTGGCCGTGATGCATCAGCCGGTCCACCAACGCCGCTGCGAGCGAGACATCCTGCACAATCGCTGCCCACTCGGTCAGGCTCTTGTTCGAGGTAATAATCGTCGGTCGCCGCTCGTACCGGCTGGCGATGACCTCGTAGAGCGCGGGGCCGAATGCCGCCTCCGTCGGCAGATACCCCAACTCATCCAGCACGAGCACATCGCAGGTCAGTAATGGTTTGAGGATGCGTTGCCGTCCGACGACCGTCGTCGTCCGTCCCAACTGGTTCGCCAGCGTCTGCGCCGTCATGAATCGTGCGGTGTAGCCAAGTTGCACGAGTTTCGTCGCGATACAGATAGCGAGCATCCTCTTGCCCAACCCCGGCGGGCCAATCAGCGTCAGCGTCCCGGCCTGCTCGACGAAGGTCGCGTCGAGATAGCGCAAGACGACCTGCCGCTTCAGTTCGGGCCGGAAGCGGAAGTCGAACTGCTCGATCGTCGCCGCGAGCGGAAACTCGGCCTCGCGCAGCCGCCGGGCGGTCGCGCTTGCCGTACGTGCGACGTGCTCTTCTTCCAAGAGTCCCGCGAGGAAATCGGCGTAACTGAGTTCGTCCTGTGCGGCGCGCTCTAACCAGGCCGGTAAGACGGTCGCCGCATGGGTCAAATGCAACTGGCCGAGCAGGGATTCCACGCCGGCGCTCATGAGGCGACCTCCGGCAGGGCTTCTTCCACCTGCACCCACGTCTCGTAGACGCTCAGTCCCCGATCCACCTCCGCCTGGGTCGGCACGCCGGGCAGGAACAACGCCGGTGCGGGTGGGGTCGCGGTGCCCGGTGTCACCAGGACGACGGCGAGCGCGTCGGCGCTGTATGCCCGTGCCCGCTCGGCGCGGGCCATCGCCGCGAGCAGCTCCGCCGCCCCGTGGCGCTCGTAGAGGGCATAGACCGCGACGAGTTCGTCGGTCAGTCGCGCCCGGTGCCGCCGCGAGAGGGCGCTGAGGAAGGCCGGGGACGGACCGCCCAACCCGATGAGCATATCGCGGTAGAGCATCGCCTGGGCACGCGGTTTCTTCGCGAACAGCGGCGCGAAGTGCGCCGGATCGATCACCCGTCGGTGCGCGCCGTCCGGAGCACGCGGATGGTCGGCGATACAGGTCGTGTCCCGCCAGATGCGCACCCGCGCGCGGTGCAGCCGGATGGTGACCGGCGCGCCGACATGCAGCACCGGCACCGAGTAGCGATTGCCCGATACGGCGACGAGCGCTTCGGGCGAGACGTGTCCGGGCGCGAAGAGGCCGTAATCCTGCGCGGTCGGCGACAGCGGGCCGCCCTGGGCCGCTTCCGCCGGTAACCGCGCTGCGGGCGCTGCGCCGGTCGCCGAGGAGGGGCGCGCATTCGCCAGCATCTGCCAGTCGACCGACTGTGCCGCGAGGTCCGGGTCGTCGGTGAAGCGCCGCCCCGCGAGGAAGTTGCCCTTCACCCATTTGACCAGCGACTCGACGCTCCCTTTCTGGTTCGGCGCACCGGGGTCGCATGCTTGCGGATGGAAGCCGAACTCTCCGGCCAGTTGCAGCAGCGCCGGCGTCCACACCGGCTGCCCGCTGCCGTCCCGCCCGCTCGTGACGGTCTTCATGTTGTCGAAGACGAGCACCCACGGCACCCAGTCGAGGGCGAGGAAGCAATCTACGAGGCCGCGAAACAGCGTCTCCTGGCGCATGTTGTCCGTGAAGCGTACCCAGACCCAGCGGCTGTACTTCAGCCGACAGGCGAGGAAGTAGCGCGTCGCGGGACGGTGATGCGTGAAGGGGAAGCCGCGAATCTCGCCCCAATCGACCTGCAGATATTCGGCGGCCAACCCCTCGAAGCGGATCGGCACATCGGCGACCGCCTGGTCGTGTGCCAGTTCCTCTCGGACGCGCCTGACATAGGCACGCCAGACGCTGTGTCCGCCGGGATACGGCCGCTCCGGATCGGCGCGCACCAGTTCGAGCATCCGCTGGGCAGTGAGCCCGTCATGGATCCAGTGTTCAATCTGTGAGCGATACGGATCAACGAGCGAACTCCGTTGCCGTTTCGCGGGTGCCTGCTCGACCGGCTCCAGCAGGACGCGCGCAATCGTCCGGCGGTTGCGGCCGAGTTCTTCGGCAATCTGCCGCTGGCTCTTGCCCCGCTTGGCGAGTAAGTGAATCGTGCTGCGTTCCATCTGCCGTAACATCCTTCCTCCCAGTCACTACAACTGGGATCTTCCTACGGCAGCGGCGTAGTGGCGCACTTTTATCCCGGCGCGTGGCGCACTTCATCCCAAGAGCCTACACCTTGCATTCCGGCGTCTACAGGCGCCTTCCGATGCCCGTCCAGAAACCATCGCGGGACGGCATCAATGATCAGTCGCTCCTTTCCCCCCAGCCGATCCAGTCCGTCCACAATCTCATCCACGAATGTGCGCAGATCGCGCGCCATGCTGCCCAGAGGGCCCCGCCGCGCACATCCCGCTTCAGATACCGCCATTCGCGCTCCTTCTCGTTCAGATGCGGGCTGTACTTCGCCAGCCAGATCAGGTGCAGCCACGCCGCGCGCCCCGCCAATGCCCGCGCACTCGCCGGGCTCGTGTGGCACGAAGCATGGTCGAGAACCAGAAAGATCTCCCGGCCTGTCGTTGCGTGCCGCTGATCGAGCGCCGCGAGATACCGCGCGAAGCAGGCGCTGTCCTGCCCGCCACAGACGACCTCGACCCGTCCGCGCCCCCGACTCTCCCTGCTCCCGAAGACCGTCACCCGCCGATTCACCCCGACCGACGCGATCCGTTGCTGCCGCCCGATGCGATGCCCTTGCTTGGCGAGATAGGGATTGGTCTCGACATGCGTCTCATCTTGGTAATGCAGTTCATACCGCTCAGGCGCATTCGCCACTTTTTTTCCCGCCTCAGCGATTGCCGCTGCACATGCCGCCACCGCGTCGGGATCGCGCAGGTGGTCGAGGGTGTGTTTCGGGCGTCCGCAACGGAAGCGATGCTGGATGAGCAGCGCGCGCAGCCAACTCGGCGCGATCCGCACACCGGTCGTCTCGGCGAGATAGGCGCTCAATCGGGCTGAGGTCCACGCATCGAACGGCAGCCCGATCGCGCGGGGATCGCGGTCAGCGAGGTCGTCGAGGGCAGCGTGGTAGGCGGCATCCGCAGCGGGCGGACGACCGGCGCGCGGCGCATCGGCGAGCGCCGGGATGCCCCCAATCGTGAAGCGCGTCAGCCAGTGCCGGACGGTGCGTGCGCTCCGCCCGCTCCAGACAGCAATAGCGTCCCAATCCGCGCCGAGGCTGGCGGCCTTGACCATCTCCAATCGTTCCCGCAGGCGTGGCGTCAGCGTTGGCTGACGCCACATTGCCTCGACCTCATTCCGCTGCTCGAGCGTGACGAGGATGACGGTCGGGGCGGGGCGTTCCATGATTTCACCTCCCGCCCACAGGATATCCCTCCATCGCGAACTTACCAACACCTACTTAACCTTAATTAATCCTGTCTGATGGATACCGCCTGGTGCATGCCACTCAGGAGCGAGGATGCTTAGCCTACGTCGTTGGTAACCGCACGGTACCGTTGAGACGACGAAAGCGAGCGTCATATCCCATTCAGCTAACCCCCGACGTTAACGCACGATCCGAATCTATAAATCAGGAGATTAAATGGCGGAGAAAGCTCGGCGATGATTGGCAGAGGTGCCCCTTCCTCATGCCTCGCCGATGACCAGGTTCTCCTGTGCGGTAGTGATCGTGCGGAGGTTATTGATGTGGAGGATGCGCTCGATCTGGGCAAACAGGCGCTGGAGGAGGCGGAAGTTTCCGCCCGTAATCCGGGTGATCGCGGCGATCGCCTCCGCATCGGTGAAGTCGGTCGGGTCGAGTCTGAGGCCCAATTGCTCCCACTTGTGCTCCAGAATGAACCGTAGCTCTTCGCCGCTCAGGGGGCGGTACTGGTGGACGAAGCCGACCTGCGGGTAAAGACTGCGGGTAGCGCGCCATGCGCTTCTCCAGCCCCGGCATCCCGATCAGGATCAGACCCAGTCGGCTGTGGTCGTAGATGTCCCGCAATTGCTCCAGACCCTGCAGGCGCAAGCGGTCCGCCTCGTCCACGATCAGCAACTCCACGATGTCCGGTGCGCCCGTGGCGTAGCCGTTGCCGGTGTCGCCGTGGAGCGCGATCATCGCGTCCTCGACCAACAAGTTCACCCGCTGGCGCAGGTCGCGCACGCCCCGCTCGACCTTGCCCGCACTGCCGGTGACCGGCCCGGTGTAGAACACGGTATGGCAGGGCAAGGTTGCCGCCGGTGGCTGAGCGGGCCAGAGATAGTGGGGGGCGTGCGAATTCGATCAGGTCCCAGCGCGCATACTGCCGCGCGGAAAGGGTCTTGCCGACGCCGGGTGGGCCGTAACAGAGGCCGATGGAGCGATCGCGCTGGCAGGCGTCGCAAAACTCCGTAAAGCGGCGGTACTCCTTCGTGACGATGAACTCGTCGGTGATGGCCCCGCTCCCCTCACTCATTGATGTATCGCTTCAAGGATGCCTTGGGTGGCGCGCTCGGGCTCGTCGGCGACGTGCCTTCGGTGGGATCAGATCGCCGCAGCGCGAGCAGGGCTTCCACGACCGCCTCGCGCGCCGCGCGTTGGCCCTGCAGGTCACGGGGGCGGCGGTTGCGTGCGCGCACAATCTCCTTCAGCCCGACCGTCTCCCCGGCAAGGTCGGCGCAGACCGCGCGGCACAGGAACGGATCTTGGTGGTAGACGCGGATCTCCGCGAGATCGGCCGGGTCGTAGCGGATGAGGACCTCTTCGCGGACATAGGCGGCGAGTGTTGGGTCCAGGTAGCGCAACCCCTGGAAGTGGATGCCATCCTGGCTGCACGCGCCGGGTCTTGGGCACCGTCAACAGCAGGAGGTCGAGCTGGTCCAGGCTGGCGGGCAGATGCGGCAAGAAGCCGCCCGCGGCCCAGCGGGCCACCGGGCACTCCCGTGTTTCGCCGTGCGGCTGCTGGTGGTACTCGTCCAGCAGCCAGGCGCGGAAGCGCGCCTCGAAGATGGGAAGCGTGAGGGTCGGCGGCACCACCCCGCTGTTGTCCGGCGCGTAGCCGGGGAACTGACAGAGGAGCAGCTGCTCGACGGTGCAGAAGAACCGCTCGATCGTTCCCTGACCACGCGGCTTGCCGGGCAGGGAAAAGATGAGTTGGATCTTCAAGTCGGCGGCCACCTGCTCGATGTGCCGGGAGGTGAAATCGCTGCCGTGATCGGTGTAGAACGCTGCGGGAATGCCACAAACTGGCGAGCGTGGGTCGCCGGACCGCCAGATCGCTTCGCGGAAGGCGAGCGCCGTATGTAGCGTCGTGGGGTGCTTTAGCGTGAGGCGATAGCCCGCGATTGCCCGGCTGTAATCGTCCTCGATCACCGTGAGCCAGGGCTGAACGGTCGCGCCATCGATCCCACGCAGATTGATCGGCAGCAGGGTGTGATCGGCCTGCCAGATCTCGTTCGCGTGGCTGGCCGTTGGATCGCTGCGAGGCTGCGCAGTGGCCGCTGGAGGGCCAACCCTTCGATGCAGTGCCGCAGTCGCTCGGGAATGCCTCGTGCCTGACTGCGGTCCGCCCGTGGCCTGCGGGCCAATCCCGCCAGACCGTGACGGCGATAGGCAGCAACCCAGCGCTGCGCGGTCCGCAGTGGCACTCCGGCCTCGCGCGCCAGGCGCGTCAGCGGTACGGCCTGCTCCAGGGCTGGGCGAAGCACCTGGTAGCCCGCCAGCGCCACTTCGGCCTGGGCCGGACTGAGCGCCGGGAGGTCGGGGGGCGTCATTACCATGCCCTCTCGCTTTCACGATGCTTCCCCGGGATGCACGGCGCACGGAAGGGTGCGCACCGTACCGGTCACGCCAATGATTGTCAAAAATACTATGCCATTGGTTCTCCGGCACTCCTGATGAAGGGCAGTCGGTTAGGCGGCGTGCAGCATCCGCTGCCGCAGCAGGTCAAAGTTCGCTCGCCCGTACATCGCGCGCTTCGTCGTTTTTAGCCGGTTCACCTGGCCCTCGACCGGTCCGTT
>JBBSII010000173.1:0-8090 GCA_038232175.1 Thermomicrobiales bacterium | reverse complement strand
CCACCTGATTGCTCGCACGATGGACGCGGGCGCGCTCGGCGTGATGGTGCCGAACGTCAAGAACGCCGCCGAGGCGAAGGCGATCGTCGACGCCGTGAAATATGCACCGCTCGGGGCGCGCGGCATCGGGCTTGGTGGCCCGCTGACGAGCTATCGCGGCGCCGCCAACCCGGCGGAGTTCCTCGCATACTCGAACGCGAACACGACGGTCATCTGCCAGATCGAGAGTATCGAGGGGATCGAGAACCTTGAGGCGATCGCGACGACGCCGGGGGTGGACGTGCTCTGGGTCGGGCACTTCGACCTCTCGCAGTCCATGGGCATCCCCGGTCAGTTCCATGATCAGCGGTTCCGCGACGCCCTCAAGCGCGTGGTGGATGTCTGCGACCGGCACAAGATCGGCGCGGGCATCCAGCCGGGCAGCATGGAACAGGCGCGGGAATGGATGGAGGTTGGCTTCAACGTCATCTCCTACAGCACCGACATGGGCGTCTATCTGACCGCGATGACCGAGGCGGTCGCGCAGGTGCGCACCCTCGCCGCGAAGTAGGACAAACCACCAGAACGGGCATGGAGAGAAACCAATGGAACCGCAAAGACGCAAAGGACGCGAAGAAGGGTCTTAACACCGAGGACACGGAGCACACAGAGGGCACAGAGAAGAGAAAAAAAGAAGATTGCTCCGTGGACTCTGTGAACGCTGCGCGCTCTGTGTTAAAACCTGATCCTCTCTGCGTCCTTTGCGTCTTTGCGGTTCTCCCCGGTTTCAGCGTGAAGGGGGAAGAGATGCGGCTGGCGTTGCTGGGATACTACCACGAGACGAACACGTTCTCCGCGAAGCCGACGGATTACGCGCAATTTGCGCACAGCGGCATCCTGCGCGGCGCGGAGTTGGTGCGGGAGCACGGCGAGGGGCAATCGACGGTGTCCGGCTTCCTCGATGTCGGCAAGGAGCCGGGGGTTGAGGTCGTCCCGCTCTACTTCGCGAACACCGCGCCGATGGGGATGATTACGCGCGACGCCTTCGAGCGGATCAACGCGGAATGCCTCGAACTGCTGGGCGACAACGGCCCGTGGGACGGCGTGCTGCTCGCGTTGCACGGCGCGGCGGTGTCGGAGGAGTACCATGACGCCGACGGGGAGTTCACGGCGCGGGTGCGGGCGCTCGTCGGGCCGGAGATGCCCATCGGCGTCGCGCTCGACCTGCACGCGAACCTCACGGAGCGGTTGGTGGAGAACGCCACCGTGACGATTCTCTACCGCACGAACCCGCACCTCGACGCTCGCATCCGCGCGCGGGAGTGCGGCGCGTTGATCGTCCGCACCGTGCGGGGCGAGATTCACCCGGTGCAGGCGGTGGAGACGCCGCCGCTCGTCGTCAACATCGTCAAGCAGTTCACCGGCGCGGAGCCGATGCTCGGCATGATGGCGGATGTCGAGGCGGTCATCGCGCGGCCCGGTATGCTGACGGCGAGCGGGGTGATGGGCTTCCCCTACGCAGATGTGGAGGAGATGGGCATGGCCTTCCTCGCGGTGCACGACGGCGGTGCCGCCGCCGCCCGCGACGCGGCACGGTGGATGGCGCGGCGCGCGTGGGTGCGGCGCGCGGAATATCTCGCGAACACACCGTCGCCGGAGGAGGCGTTGCGCCACGCGATGGCCGCGCCGCAGGGGCCGGTCGTGCTGATGGATGTGGGCGATAACACGGGCGGCGGCAGTTCGGCGGACTCGACGGTCCTGCTCGAAGCGGCGCAGCGGCTCGGCGTGCGCGGCTACCTCCAGACGCTCTACGACCCGGAGGCGGTGGCGGCGTGCGTCGCAGCGGGCGTGGGCGCGACGGTGACGATGGCAGTCGGCGCGAAGACCGACGCCCTCCACGGCACGCCGGTGACCATCACCGGGCGCGTGCGGGTAATCGCCGACGGCAAATTCGAGGACCCACGCCCGACGCACGGCGGCTGGCGCTTCTTCGATGGGGGCACGACCGTCGTGCTTGAGACGACCGATGATCACACGCTGGTGCTGACGAGCGAGCGGCTCGGCAACACGAGCATCGAGCAGATGTACTCCGTCGGCATCTGGCCGGAGCGGAAGCGGGTCGTCGTCGCGAAGGGCGTCAACTCGCCCCTCGCGGCGTATGCGCCGATCGCGGCGGAGATCATCATGGTCAACACGCCGGGCGTGACCTCGTCCGACCTCTCAACATTCACCTATCACCATCGCCGCACGCCGCTCTACCCGTTCGAGGAGGACGCGGCATATGAGGGTGGGTAAGCGCCATGCTGGAACGTGTGAACTACACCACAGACCCGCCCGCGACGGCTGACCTCATCGTCATCGGCGGGGGCATCGTTGGGGCAGCGACGGCATTCTTCGCCGCGCGCGCCGGGTTGCGTCCGCTCCTGCTGGAACGCCGCCCCGCCCTCTGCACGCTGACGACCGCCGCCGCGACGGGCGGGTTCCGGCTCCAGTTCGATAACGAGGAGGAACTCGCGCTCGTCCGCGAATCGGTCGCGTTGTTCCTCAACTTCGCCGCCGTCACCGGGCAGACGGCGTACGACCCGATGGTGCGGCAGCACGGTTACCTCTGGTTGGCGACGGAGGAGGCGACCGCCGCGCGCCAGCGGTCGCTCGTCGCGCTTCAGCATTCATGGGGACAGGATGACATCGAACTTCTGAGCGGCGACGAGACGCGCGCGCGGTTCCCGTACGTCGGTGAGAATGTCGTGCAGGCACGCTTTCGGCAGGGGGACGGCTTCCTCGACCCGAAGCAGATCACAATGGGTTTGGCGGCGGCATCGAACGCACCGGTCGTCGTCGATTGCGGGGTGACGGGCTTCCAGATTATCGGGGGGCGGCTCGTCGCCGTGGAGACGACGCGCGGGACGGTCAGCACTGACACGGCAATTGTTGCGTGCGGCCCGCTCTCCGGATTGCTTGCGGAGACCGCCGGTGTCGCGCTCCCCGTGCGGGCGGTGCGACGCCAGAAGGTGATCCTGCCCGATCTCCCGGATGTGGCCGCCGACGCGCCGATGACGATTGACGAGGAGACGGGCGTCCACTGGCGGCCCGCGCTGCGCGGCGCGTACCTCCTGTACACCGACCCCACGACCCCGCCGACCGCCCCGCGCGAGGATGTGCCGGTCGATCATCGCTTCGCCTTCGACCTCCTCAACCCGAACAGCCCAACGGCTGCGGCGCGCGTCGCACCCTTCTGGCGATCCGTCTGGGAGCGGAACCGCGCGCACTGGTTCATGCAGGCGGGGCAGTACACGATGACGCCGGATCACCACCCACTCCTCGGCCCCACCGCCATTGACGGCCTCTGGGTCAACACGGGGTACAGCGGCCACGGCGTGATGGGCAGCCCGGCGGGCAGCCGTCTCCTGATCGACGCCCTGACCGGCACGGGCACGATCAATCCCTTCCGCCCCGACCGCCCCTTCGTGGAGCGCGCCATCGCGACGCTGTGACGCGGGCCGACAGCGGGGAACCAAACCGATTTAACTCAGAGGGTTGTCGTGGCCTGTGTGGCGACACCAGGGAGATCGATTTCGCGCGCCCGGTGGCAGCGCACGTAGTGGCCCGGCTCGATCTGCTCCCATACCGGCGCTGTTGTCCGGCAAATCTCCTGCGCGTACGGGCAGCGCGGGTGGTAGTAGCAGCCGCTGGGCGGATTCGCCGGGTTGGCGATCTCGCCCCGGATGGTTGTGTGTCGCGAGCGGGCGCGGGGGTCGGGTTGCGGGATCGCCGAGAGCAGCGCGGACGTGTACGGATGTTTCGGCGCGCTGAACAAACGGTCCGTCTCCGTCAGTTCGACCATCTGGCCGACGTACATCACCATCACCCGGTCGCTAATGTGCTTCACCACGCTCAGATCGTGGGCGACGAAGAGGTAGGTGAGGCCGAGGCGCTCCTGCAACTCCAGCAGGAGATTCAAAATTTGCGCCTGAACCGAGACATCGAGCGCCGAGACGGGTTCGTCCGCGACGACGAGCCGGGGGTTGAGCGCGAGGGCGCGGGCGATGCCAACCCGCTGCCGCTGGCCGCCGCTGAAGGCGTGCGGGTAGCGGCGGATGTATTCGGGCCGCAAACCGACGAGCCGCAGGAGTTCCGTGACCCGCTCCACCCGCTCCTCGTAGTTGCCGATCCCGTTCACCTTCAGTGGCTCGCCGATGATGTCGAACAGAGTCATGCGCGGGTTGAGGGAGGAGAAGGGGTCCTGGAAGATCAGTTGCATCTCCTTGCGCAGCGGCTTCAACGCCGAGCGCGGCGCTTTCGCGACATCGATCACCGCGTTCGCGGTGGTGCGGAAGCGAATTTCGCCGTCCGTCGGCTGGATGGCGCGGAGGATGCAGCGCGCCGTCGTCGTCTTGCCGCAGCCGCTCTCCCCGACGAGCGAGAGCGTCTCGCCCTCGCGGAGATCGAAACTGACATCGTCGACGGCCCGCACCTGCCCCGTCACCCGCTGCAAGAATCCCTGCCGGATGGGGAAGAACTTCTGGAGGTTCTTCACCTCCAGGAGCACATCGTTGTTCGCGTTCGATTGGGTGTTCACGACGCGGTTGCACTCCCTCGTGTTGCGTCGTCGGTGTACAGGAAGCAGCTTGTCTCCTGCGTGCCGACGACGACCGGTGGCGGGTCATGTTTGTCGCAGAGGCCGGGCATGAAGTCCGGGCAGCGGGGGTGGAAGGGGCACCCCGTGGGGCGGTTGTACGGGTGCGGGATCGAGCCGGAGATCGTCGGCAGTTTGATGCGGGAGGGCGCGGTGATGCTGGGCATCGAGCGCAGGAGCGCCCGCGTGTATGGGTGCTTCGGCGCGTAGAAGATGTCGTCCACATTGCCGCGCTCGACCTCGCGCCCGAGGTACATCACCGCGACATCGTCCGCGATCTCCGCGACCACGCCGAGGTTGTGCGTGATCAGCATGATCGCCATCCCGTTCTGCTCCTGCAATTCGCGCAGCAGGTCGAGAATCTGCGCCTGCGTCGTTACATCGAGTGCGGTCGTCGGCTCATCGGCGATTAGCAGCGCCGGATCGCACGCCAGCGCCATCGCGATCATCGCGCGCTGGCGCAGCCCGCCGCTCAGTTGCACCGGGTACTCGTCCAGCCGCTCGCTCGGGCGCGACATGCCGACCCGGTTGAGCAACTCCACGGCCCGCTCGCGCGCTTCCGCTTTGTTGCAGTTGCGGTGCAGGCGGATCACCTCGATGATCTGGTTCCCGATCGAATGGACGGGGCTGAACGAGGTCATCGGCTCCTGGAAGATCAGCGCGATCACGCCGCCACGGATCGAGCGCATCGTCCGCCCGTTCGCGTCCAGTCGCGTCAGGTCCACTTCGGGCACGTCCGCACCGTGGTAATCCGGGTCGGCGCTCGGATGGCGCAGTACGATCTCCCCGCCGACGATCCGGCCCGGTTGCTCGACGATGCGGAGGATGGACCGCGCCGTGACGCTCTTGCCGCAGCCGCTCTCGCCGACGATCCCCAGCGTCTTCCCGGCGAAGACATCGAAACTGACGCCATCGACCGAGTGCACCACCCCCTCATCGGTGAAGAAATGCGTCCGCAGATCGCGCACCGAGAGGAGCGGCGCTCGTTCGTCCTTCATTGTCTCGGCCTCGCGCTTCACCTCATACACCATAGGGGTCCGCCGCGTCGCGCAGGCCGTCACCGAGGAAGTTGAACGCCAGGATGACGACAATCACCGGCACTGCCGGGAGGAGCAGCCACGGCGAGATGACGATGGCCTGAATGTTCTGCGCCTGCTGGAGCATCACGCCCCAACTGACCGCCGGTGGCCGCAGGCCGAGGCCCAGAAAACTAAGCGAGGTCTCGCTGATGATGATCGCCGGCAGCGCCAGCGTCGTGTCCGCGATGATGTTGCTAAGGAAGAGCGGCACCATGTGGACGAAGATGATCCGTAACTGGCTGCTGCCCGCGAGTTCGGCGGCGGTGACGAAGTCCTCCTCCCGCAGGGAGAGGAAGCGCCCGCGCACGGCCCGCGCGAGGCCCGTCCAGCCGATCAGCGAGATGATGATCGTGATGACGAAGTAGACCCGGATGATGCTCCAATCCTTCGGCACGGCGGCGGCCAGCCCCATCCAGAGCGGGATCGTCGGGATCGACCGGAGAATCTCGATCACTCGCTGGATCACTGTGTCGACCACGCCGCCGTAGAAGCCCGACAGCCCACCGAGGAAGACACCGAGGAAGAGACTGAGCGCGACGCTCACGAGGCCGATCGTCAGCGAGATGCGCGTCGCGTAGACGAGCCGGGACCAGACATCGCGCCCCTGAATATCCGTGCCGAGCAGGAAGATCGACGGCGCGGCGTTCTGTTCCGTCACGCCGATCAGGTGACGATCGGTCGGGATGAGGCCGAAGAGCTTGTACGGGAAGCCCCGCGCGAAGAGCGTGACGGGGAGTTTCTTGTCCGGGTTCGGCTGGTAGACCCGCTTGAACGTCGTTGGGTCGCGCGCGCCTTCGAGGGCGTAGACGTGCGGGCTGAACCGGCGCCCGTCGAAGAGGTGGATGCGCTGGGGGCGAATGAGCGAGAGTTGCGCGTCGGACGCCTCCGGGTTCGCGTAGGCGAGGAAGCCGGCGAAGAGCACGACGAGGTAGGAGAGGATGACGACCACCCCGGCGACGAGCGCCACGCGATGTTTGCGGAATCGCCGCCACATCAACTGCCGCTGCGTCGCGACCGAGATGCGCTCCTCGGCGGCCTCGCCCTCACGCACGCCGGGTTCGGGGATAGGGTTGGGCGCGAGCACACCCTCCTCGATCACGCGCCCGCCCGCAACATTGATGAACTCAGCCATTTAGCCCACCAACCGAATCCGTGGATCAATCCACAATAGCAACATATCCGAAAGGAACGTCCCAATCACCGTCAGCGTGCCGAGCAGCATGATGATCGCGCCGGCCAGGAACATGTCCTGCGCCTGCAACGCGCTGAGCAGCAGCGGGCCGACGGTGGGCAGGCTCAGGACAATCGAGACGATGATGCTCCCGGAGACGATGTACGGCAGCGTGTAGCCGACCGTGCTCGCGAACGGGTTCAACGCGACGCGCACCGGATACTTGAGGATGGCACGCATCTCGGTCAGCCCCTTCGCCCGCGCGGTGACGACGTACGGCTTGCGCAACTCGTCCAGCAGGTTGGCGCGCAGGATGCGGATCGCCTGCGCCGTCCCCGCGAGGCCGAGCACGACAGCGGGGACGGGGATGTGCGTCAGCAGGTTGCTCAGCTTGGCCAGGCTCCACGGCGCGTCCTGATACTGCGCGGAAAAAAGCCCGCCAATGTCCGCGCCGAAGAACTTGAAGGCGAAGTACATGATAATTAGCGCGAGCAGAAAGTTGGGCACCGCGAGGCCGATGAACCCGATGAGGGTGAAAAGGTAGTCGCCCATCGAGTAGTGCTTCACGGCGGAATAGATGCCGATGGGCAGCGCAATTGCCCACGTCAGCAACAATGCGAAGATCGAGACGACCATCGTCAGGGCGAGGCGGCTGCCGATCAACTCCGTCACCGGCCGCTTGTACTGGAGCGACACGCCGAAGTCGCCCCGGACGATCCGCCGCATCCACTTGCCGTACTGCACAATGAAGGGCTGATCGAGGCCGTATTCGTTTCGGAGGGCAATGACGGTATCCTGCGTGACCTGCGTCCCGCTGGACTGGAGTTGCGCGATGTAGGCGTCCACGTAATCGCCCGGCGGCAACTGAATGATGAAGAACGAGATGAGCGAGATCGCCCAGATCGTGAAGACCGCGAAGACCGCTCGTCGGAGGATATAGGCTAGCACTGCGTCCACCTCGCCCGTACATTAATCCCGTACATCAATGGTGATGGCGGCGGGCTTTCCCAACCTATCCAGAAAATGCTCGTACCATCACCACAAGATCCAACGGCTGCCTCTTTACACGCTTCCATAGTGACCATGGCATGATAGGCAGAGTATCTATCGCTTCGTAGGGGCGGGTGGCGGACCGCCCGCACCGGCCGACTAAACAGAGGGTGAAATTACGGGGACCCCGGGCCGCAACGCCGGGGGGGGGGGGACCACCCCAGCCAACAACACT
>JBBSII010000172.1:0-8116 GCA_038232175.1 Thermomicrobiales bacterium | reverse complement strand
CTTCCGCTCCTGCCGCTGTCGTCTCGTGCTGCGTTGCCATCCTGCATCCTCCTTGTCCGCTGGGGTGGCCGCTCGGCCATGCCCCACGTTCCACGTTCCCACCTGCGGCACGCCCACCGGCGCCGCTCCCCACAGGATAGCGGGTGCAGCGCGTGCGCGCCATGAGCAATCCACCGGAATACCCACATCCTTGCACGGCAGGCGTTGCGCCGTCCGCCTGAAAACGGGGTGGTCGCCTGAACCACCGGGAAAGCGCCCTGACTGCGCACAGCCTCTGCGTACCTTCTGCATGGTGATCTTCAGGGCGTAAGCAAAGTCGCCGCCGTCGGGGAATCCTAACCCCCGGCCCCTTCCCGGTGCGGGAAGGGGTGACTCGTCGCCAGGCCGTGCTGTTCGTCAAACACCCGGATGTCACGGCGGCTCGCTCCCTCTTCCCGCGTCGGGAAGGAGGTTGGGGGGTTAGGAATCCCCGGCATGGCAAGAACGCCTACGCCCTGAGGCGACCCGACCCTACCCTTGCGACCGCGCCCGTTCGGGGCTACGATGTGCGCCAATCACCAGATCGCACGGCATGAAACCATGAGAGGGAGGGTAAGACCGATGGCAGAGCAAAACACCGGCGCGGCACCGGCGGTTGAGGCGAAGGACGGCATCGCGGTCATCCGCAACAGCGCGAACTGCCGCGAGTGGAACAATATCCAGTACGCGCTCGGCATGTCGTCCCGCAATGTCGGCTCGCGGCAACTCTCGATGAACGTCGCCACGATCCCGCCGGGCGGCGTCGCGCACGCGCACATCCACGTCGATTTCGAGGTGATGCTCTACATCCTTCAGGGCCACGTCCGCCACGAATACGGCGAGGGGCTGACCACAACGGTCGAGAATACGGCGGGCGACTTCATCTTCATCGAGCCGGGGGTGCCGCACGAGGTCTTCAACATGAGCGACACCGAGGAAGTTGTCGCCGTCGTCGCCCGCTCCAGCGCGGACGAGTGGGACAAGATCGTCTCGTACGACAAGAACGTCAGGAAGAAGGAAGGGGCTTAATACAGAGGGCACAGACACCCCTCTTTTTATCCTCTGTGCTCTCTGTGTCCTCTGTGTTAAATCGTCTGGTTCGCGCGCTGCACCTGGTGTGCGAGCGTTATGCGTTTGTTGTCTCGTCCAGCGTAATCAGATGATGCTGGAGCGCGAAACTGACGGCCTCGGTGCGGCTGGTCACATCGAGTTTCTGGTACAGCGCGTTCGCGTGGAACTTCACCGTGCGCTCGCTGATGAAGAGTTTGTCCGCGATCTCCTTGTTGCGCAGCCCCTTCGCGATCAGCACCAGCACCTCGCGCTCGCGCTCGGTCAATTGCTCGATGTCCGGGCCAACCGAGGTGGCCGCCATCACGGCCTTGCTCGCCCCACTGAGCGCGCGCAGGAGGCTGTTAGTAACGTTCGGTTGCAGGAGCGAGCCGCCGCCGTGGACGACGCGCACCGCGTTGAAGATGTCGTCGCGCGGCGCGCCCTTGAGCAAGTACCCCTGCGCGCCCGCCTGCACCGCTTCGAGGATGCGCTCGTCCGTGTCGAACGCGGTCAGCACGATGACACGGGCCGGCTGGCTCAACGCGCCGATGCGGCGGGTCGCCTCCGCACCGTCCATCTGCGCCATCTGCAAATCCATCAGCACGATATCGACGCCGCCCCGCGAGACACGCGCCACCGCCTCGGAACCATCGGACACCTCGCCGATGACCTCAAGGTCGGCCTGTGTCTCCAGCATCGCGGCGATGCCCTCCCGCACCACGGGATGATCGTCGCAGACGAGCACCCTGATCGGTGTTGTGGTCGTCATCTTCTCCCCCGTCCCCACACATCCATGATTCTGGCGCTCAGTTTACCAATTTTATCGGCACGCGCACCACAATGCGCGTCCCCGCGCCCACATCGCTCCAGATGTCGCTCGTACCGCCCATCAACTGCGCCCGCTCGCGGATGCCGATCAGGCCGAAGCCGCCGGAGGCGCCGCGCGCCGTCCGCTGCGTGGCGACGATCTCCGGGTCGAACCCCATGCCATCATCGCGGATCGTGAGGACGACTGTGCGCTCCTCCATCCCCAATTCCATCTCGACCCGCGAAGCACGCGCGTGCTTCGCAATGTTAGCGAGCGCCTCCTGCCCGATGCGGTAGAGGCCCGCGCTCACCGGCGAGGGGAGCGACGGGAATGCGTCCACAGCGTTGACGGTGAGCGCCACGCCCGCGTCGAGCGTCCATGTGGCGGCGAGCCGCTCGAATGCCTCCTGCAAGGTCACACCCTGCAAGTGCGCCGCGCGCAAGTCCATCACGGAGCGGCGCGCCTCATCGAGATTGGCGCGGGTCAGTTCGAGCGAGCGGCGCAGTTTCTCCTTCGCCCGCTCCAGCTTCGGCGGCTCCATCGCGAGGAAGGTGTCCGCCAGTTCGAGCTGGTACGTCGTCGCGGTCAGCCCCTGCGCGATGGTGTCGTGAATCTCCCGCGCGAGGCGGTTGCGCTCCTCCACGACGCCAAGTTTCTGCGCGTCGTGGTAGAGCCGCGCATTCTCGATGGCGATTGCGGCCTGGTTCGCCATGATGGAGAGGAGTTGCGCGTTCTCGGCGGTAGCCTGCTCGGGCGAGACGAACCCGGCCAGCACGCCGACCGGCTGCTCACCAATAAGCATCGGCACACCCATCCACCCTGATGGCAAACAGACGTCCGGCGGTGGGGCAGGCACGACGCCGTGCTCGCGGCACGCCGTCTCATAGTCCGCGACGACGAGGGGCGCCCGCGTCTGCATTACGATGGAGGCAAGGGGGCCAACGCCCGTCTCGGCGTCGCGGTGGCCGACGACGGACGCCACGCCCGTGGCGGTGATCCAACCGCCGATGGCCGTCCGGTAGCCGACGAGCGGGATCCGCAAATCGAGCAGGCGCATACTCTCACGCGCGATTGCGTGCAGCAGCGGCTCCAGATCGAGCACCGCGCTGATCGTGCGGGAAATCTCATTGAGCGCCGTGAGACGTTCCGCGCGCTTGCGCTCCCGCTCCAGCAACCGCGCATTCTCGATCGCGATCGCCGCATGCCGCGCGACGAGTTCCAGCACGCGGACGTTATTCTCCGTCAGATTCTCGCGCGTCGCGAAGGCGGCGATGACGCCAATCGTCTCGTTCTTGGCGCGGAGTGGGACGCCGATCCATCCCGTCGGCAACGAGACGTACGGAAACGTCCGCAGGGGCAGCCCGCGTCGGCTCATCTCCCCCTCGTAATCCCGTGTCACAAAGAGTTCACCGCTCTCCACCACCTGCCGCGTCAGCGCCCGCTCCCGCATCACGTCCGCGAACGGCAGGTGTTTGACGCCCTCGTTGCGGCTCTCCTCGTGGAACCACTGGCGCTCATCGTCCCAGTACGCCACGAGGAGCGTCTGCGATGGGAAAAGGCGCGGCGTCTCGCGCTGGATCACCGTGAGCACCGCATCGATGTCGAGCACCGCGCTCATCGTGCGGGACATGTCGTTCAGCGCCGCCATGCGCGTCGCGCGCTCGCGCTCGCGGGTGATGAGACGGGCATTCGCCATCGCGATGCCGACCTGGCTCGCGACCGCGCGCAGCGTGTCCCGATCCTCGGTTGTCAGCAGGCGCTCGGTCGTGTTCAGGGAGATGACGCCGTACACCTCGTCGCCCTGCATCACCGGCACACCGAGCCACGACGAGTGCGCCGGCGGCAGGGGGATATTCGGCAGCGCCATGCCGCGCGCCACGAGTTCGCCGGGATAATCATTCGTCAGGAGCGCCTCCCCCGTATCCCGGATCACCGGGTTGAGGCCACCGTGGATGATCTTCCCTTCCAAGTCCCGCACGCGCTCGCCGTGGCGGAAATAGGACTCCGCGAGCACCTCCCCCGTTTCCGGGATGATCCGGCAAATGCGCGAATTCGCCATCGGCAGCAGGCGACCGCACTCGCGGTAGACGACGTTGTACAGCTCGTCCGGGTCGGTGACGGCGCTGATCGCGCGGGAGACATCGGCGAGGGCCGCCATCCGCTCGGCGCGCGTTTCCTTCTCATGCAGCAGTTGGGCATTGGTGAGGGCAACGCTCACCTGGCTCGCGATGGCCACAAACGCTTCCTGCTCCTCCGGTGTGTACGGCCTCCGCTTGCCG
This sequence comes from Thermomicrobiales bacterium, assembly GCA_038232175.1. Taxonomy (GTDB): domain Bacteria; phylum Chloroflexota; class Chloroflexia; order Thermomicrobiales; family JALYUS01; genus JALYUS01. The sequence continues at coordinate 3,961 of JBBSII010000172.1, read as the reverse complement.
TTGATAACGATCACACCGAGCAGGGTCGGCCCTGCCATGAGGGGCGCGCCCATCCACGCATCGCCCACGTCGTTGGGGTCCGTCGGGTAGTAGATGCCGATGCCGCGCCGCTTGCACTCGGCGATGTAATCGTCCGTGACGAGCAGGGCGCGCGTCCGCGCGACGACCGGACTCAGCCCCCCTTCGAGCGGCTCACCCTCCATCGCGCGCAGCCGCTCGCCGCGACTGTACCAGAGGTCTGGCACCACCTCGCCGGTCGTCTCCTGGAAATGCCCGATGTAGAAACTCTCGACGCTGAAGAGCCGCCCACACTCCCGGCGCACCGCCTCGCAGATCGTCGAGAGGTCCGTCGCGGCGCTGATCACGCGGGAGGCATCCGCGAGCGTTTCCATGCGCGCAGCGCGGGCACGCTGCTCCTCCAGCAGGTCGATATTCCGCATCGCCACGCCGAGCTGATCGGCGATGGCGAGCAGCACGGTGCACTCCTCGTCCGTGTACGGCGTCACGCGCCCATTCGTCGCGATGACGCCGAACGCCTGGTCGCCATCGCCGATTGGCGCGCCCATCCACGGTGCGTGGAACGTCTCCACATGCTTGCCCCGTTGGTCACGGGTCGGCGGGGGGATGCCGCGCCGCGCGTATTCCGCCCCCACGTCCAGCGTGCTGATCGGCTTGTTCTCCCGCAGCACGCACCCGCCGAGGTCGGGGATGAGCGGCGTGTCTTCGTACGCGCGTTGTCGCTCGGCGTAGGTGTACCAGAGCACCGGGACAAGCGCGCCGTTCGGCGTGGCACGGGCGATGTAGAAGTGCTCCACACCGAAGAGACGCACGCACTGGGCGTAAACCGCCTCGTAGAGCGCGTCGTGATCGGTGGCCGCGCTGATGATCCGCGACATCTCGGTCAGCGTTTCCATGCGCCGCGTGCGATCCCGCTCCCCGGTCAGGAGCCGCACCTGCTCGATGGCGAGGGCCGCCGCGCTGCCGAAGACGCGCACGATCGCGACTTCGTCCTCGGAAAAGGGTTCATCGGTCGCGCGCCAGACTGTGAGGACGCCGAGCGTCCGGTTCCGCGTCATCAGCGGGACGGTGCAATGCAGGACGTGTTCTCTCTTGGGGACGCCCCGCCGTGGCGCCCCGCGCGCCACGTAGATCTGATTCATGCGGAAGGCCTTGCCGGCGATGGAGTCCGTCGCGAGATAACTGATTGCATCCGGCGGTGGCAGGAGAATGCCCGCGTGCTCGTCGTCGGCGAGCGCGGCGAGCAGGAGCTGCGTCCCGGTCGCGTCGGGCATCCGCACGCGCGCCGACGTGGCCCGCAGGAGACGCAGCGATTCCTCGGCGATGCATTGCAGCACGCTGTTTAGATCGCCGCCGCCAGTGAGCGCCTCCGCGATCGCGGAGAAACTTTCGAGCAGCGCTCCCTGTCCGCCGGTCGGCACCGACGCTGCATCGGATTTGCGTTTCTCGATTGCGCTACTCATCGTCCCCATCCCACGACATATCTCCACACGGATTGTACCAGCCCTTTCACCTGTCCTTTGGGACAGGTTCGCGCATCGTTATCGGATGATGAACCTGTCCCTGTGATCGATGGCAGGAACCTTGCTTTCTCGTACAGTGGGTGCAGCGGCGTGCACCGGCCGTGCGGTTGGGAGTTGAGTGAGATGGCTATTGATGTCCGACAATCTTTACCCAATGAGACCTGTTGTGTATGCGAGTTTTCCGCGATGAATGTGCTCATTGTTGATGACGACCGCGCGAGCCGCGAGGGGCTGCGCGAACTCTTCGAACTCCGACCAAATATTAATGTTGTTGGCGAGGCGATCAACGGCGAAGAGGCCGTCACCCTCGCGAACTCGCTCCATCCCGATCTGGTCGTGATGGATGTGCAGATGCCGCGCATGAATGGTCTCGAAGCGACCCGGCTCATCAAAGAGCATGCGCCGGCCATTCGCGTCATCCTCCTGACGATGTACCGCGAATACCGCGCCGCAGCCCTCCGCTCCGGCGCGGACGCATTTCTCGTCAAGGGCGACGGGATTGGGCCATTGCTCGCGGCGATCACGGCGTAAACGCAGGACTAAGGACGCAGGCCTGAGGACTGAGTGGAGAAGAGACTCAGTCCTCAGTTTTTGCGATGGTCGACGCGGCGTTTTCACGGGCGGTGGCGGCATCAGTGAGATATTGGCGAGTGGTGGCGAGCCATTGCCGATCGGCTTGGAGACGCTCCATGCTCTCCGCGATTGTGGTGCGCATCCGGTCGGGCGCGGGGCCACCGGGGAGCGCGCGCGCCGCGACAACGGCGGCGGGGTCCAGCGCACGGCGCACCATCGCGTCGGTGATCGGCACCGTTTCGCCCGTGACCGCCATTGACGCCGCGCGCACATCCGCCGCCGTGATCGCGTCCGCCTCCTTCTCGGCCGCCAGCGCGTCCCGCACGACGCGGGCGGTGATGCCGTGCGCGGTGCGGAACGGCAGATGAAACTCCCGCGCGAGAGTGTCCGCCAGTTCGGTCGCGGTCGTGAAGCCCATCCCCGCAAGCGCGGCCATCCGCTCGGTGTTGACGTGCAGCATCTCCAACACCGCCGTGAAGAGTGTCAGCACATTCGCGGCGTGCCCGAAGGCGCGGTAGAGTGGGATTTGAATGTCGTCCTCGACATCGTTGGTGTCGGCGTAGGCGGCGTTGTGCGTCATCGTCTGCACGGCGGCGGCATCGCCGAAGATGTAGGCGAGGTGGGCGCGCAGGTGCTCCAACACGACCGGGTTCCGCTTCTGCGGCATGATGCTGCTGATCTGCACGAACGCATCATCGACGCGGATGAAGCCGACTTCGATGCGTGCCCAGATGAGCAGGTCATAGAGGAAGCGCGAGAGTGACGACGCGCAGATGACGAGGGCGCCGACCCCTTCCAGCATCGTGTCCGACGCGCCGACAGCGTCGTACCCGTTCTCGATCACGCCATCGAAGCCGAGCAGGTCGGCGATCCGCGCCCGGTCAATCGGGAACGCTGTCGTCGTGAACGCCGCCGCACCGAGCGGTGACTGGTTCATCCGCGTGTACGCCGCTTGTAACCGGGCCGTGTCCCGCTCCAGTGGCCCCCAGACCCCCGCGAGGTGGTGCGCGAGCGTCGTTGGCTGCGCGGGCTGGGTATGCGTGTACCCCGGCATCAGCGTCTCGACGTGCTTCTCCGCGAGCGTGAGGAGCGACTGCCGGAAGGTCAGTACCTTCGCGATCACATCGAGCACGAGTTCCCGCGCCACGAGCCGCCACAATGCCGCACCGAGGTCGTTGCGGGAGCGCGCGAGTTGCAGGTTGCCGCCGATGTCCGACCCTGCCTGCGCGATCAGTTCCCCCTCGACCATGAAGAAGAGGTCCTCCGCCGTCGGCGGCGCGGCGGCGACGATGCGCTCGGCTCCTTCTATCTCCACCGTACGGATCGCACGGAGCAGTGCCGCCGCTTGCTTCTGCGGCAAGATGCCCTGCTCCGCGAGCATGACGACATGCGCGATATTCGCCGCAAGCATCGGCGCAAAGAGGCGTTCGCGCGCGTTTTCGAGCGCTGGATCGAGCACGATCGCGCGGTAGGCGGGATGGGGAAACGACGATGAGGATTCGGACATGGCAAATTCCTTGAGGGCCGATCCCCGACTACGACTTCAGCCCCGTCAACGCGATGCCCCGGATGATCTGCCGCTGGAAGATGGCGAAGACGATCACGACGGGCAGCGTCGCGAGCGAGGCCGAGGCCATGATGAGGTCGTACGCGGAGCCGACATCGCTGCTGAAAAACGAGATGCCGACGGGCACGGTGCGCAGTTTGTCCGCGTTCGTGATGATCAGCGGCCAGAGGAAGGCGTTCCAGTTGCCGAGGAAGGTGAAGATGCAGAGCGCGGCCAGCGCGGGCCGGACGCTCGGCATCCCGATGCGCCAGTAGAGGCCGAATTCCCCGACGCCGTCGAT
>JBBSII010000171.1:0-8162 GCA_038232175.1 Thermomicrobiales bacterium | reverse complement strand
GTTCTGGTCGCGCGGGGTGGCGGCGGTCAGCAATTGCGTGTCGGGCTGTGCCAGATCGCCGGCGTCATGAAGCGCAATCCGTGCCGACTCGGTCAGGTGGCGGTTGACGAGCGTGACGGTCATGCGCGCGCCGTCGGTCGAGGCCGTCCCACTCACCGCCCGCGCGCCGTTCAGCACCGTCGCGCCACCGGCGGCATCGACGCGGAGCGCGGTCGCGCCGATGTGCGGGGCGTGCATCCGGCAGGACGTGGTAGGTCAGCGTCACCCACATGCGCGCGTCGGCCGTCATCACCGGCGCGTGGAGCACATTAACGATCTGCGCGAGGTTCGCCATCGAAAGCACCGCGCATTGTCGGTGGAATCCTTCCAGCGCAATCGCCGCCGCCAGCGCGTCCCGCAGCGTGCCCGCCTGCTCGTACGTCGTTGGTTTGTGCGGCGGGACGCCCTTGTGGCCGAGGCGGCGCGCCTCCGGGTGCCAGATGCCCCACTCGTCGAGCGCGATGCCAATAGGTCGCGCCCGGCAGCGCGCGCAGGGCATCGAGCACATCGGTGCGGAAGCCATCGACGTGCGGCACATCGGCATCCGTGCCAACCCAGAGGCCATCATAGCAGCACCGCCCGATATGCTCCGCAAAGTGTCCGTACAGCCGGGGCGAGATCGTCCCAATTGGCGCGTCGGCGTGGACATGAACATGGACGGTCAAGGCATCTCCCCTCGTCCCTCCTCTTCCCTGAAAGGAAAGGGGCCGTTTCTCAGCACTCAGTACTCAGCACTCAACACTCAGCACTCAACACTTCTCACTTGACCCCTCCAACCGTCAGGCCCGCGACGAGGTAGCGCTGCACCACGAGCGCCAGGAGGATAATTGGCGCGGTGATGAGCACGGCGGTCGCGGTGAGGGTGCCGAAACTGAACGAGGCGAAGTTGAGTAACTTGAACGCCGCCAGCGGCAGCGTGCGCGTCTGCGACCCCGCGAGCACCACCGAAAAAATGAAGTTGTTCCACGAGAAGATGAAACTGATGATCGTCGCGGCGATGATGCCGGGGCGCGCGAGCGGCACCGCGATCTTCATGAACGCGCCGTAGAGGGAGCAGCCGTCGATCCGGGCGGATTCCTCCAGTTCCGGCGGCAAATCCTCGAAGAAACCGATCATGATCCACGTGATCAGCGGCAGCGCGACGATCAGGTGCGTGACGATCAGGGCGATGTACGTGTCCACCAGTCGCGCGCGGCTGAAGAGGATGTACCACGGCACGAGGAAACTGATCGCGGGGATGATGCGGGCGATCAGGATTGCCAGCGCGAGCCGCTGCTGCCGCCACCGCGCGATGCTGTACGCGGCGGGCACACCGAGCAGCAGCCCAATGCCCGTCGAGCCGACCGCGACGATCAGGCTGTTCAGGCCGTCGTGGAGGATCGCGTTGTCCTCCAGCACCTGCTTGTAGTTGTTCAGCGTCAGGCCACCCGGCAGGAAGTGCGGCGGGTAGGCGTTGTTGATGAGGTCCGAGCGCAGGGAGATGAGTAGCATCCAGTAGAAGAAGGCGAACACCGGGAGCATCATCACCACGAGCACGAGCACGAAGAGGACGGTGCGCACGATTTTCCGCGGGGGAACCGCGCGACGCGCCGCCGGGGAACGGGCTACGCTTGCCATGATGACGCCCTCCGCAAGCGAACGAGGATGAGCGACAACCCGAGCACGATGGCGAAGAAGACGACCAGCAGCGACGACGCATAGCCGATCCGGTTGTAGCTGAACGCCGTCTGGAAGGTGTAGACATTCAACGTCTCGGAGGCGTTGCCGGGGCCACCCGCCGTCATCGCGAAGATAATGTCGAATGTCTTGATCGCGTCGATCCCACGAAAGAGCACAGCAACCATGATCGCCGGGCGCAGGAGCGGCAGTGTGATCCGCCAAAAGCTCTGCCACGGCGTCGCGCCGTCGATGCGCGCCGCCTCCATCGGCTCCGTCGGCAGGGCGGCGAGGCCCGCCAGCGTGATCAACATGATGAGCGGCGTCCATTCCCATGTGTCCACAATCGCGAGCGTGAGCAGCACCACCTTGGGATCGGCGAGCCAGAGCACCTGCGGCAGGTGCATCTGGGAGAACACGTACGGCAGCGCGCCCTGTGTCGGGTTGAGGATGAGCGTCCACATCAGCGCGACGACGACGGGCGTCGTCACCATCGGCAGGAGCGCGACGGTGCGCACGAAGCTCTTGCCGGGGAACTCGCGGTTCAGGACGAGCGCGAGACCCACGCCGAACACCGTCTGCAACGCGACGGCGAAGAAGCCGAAGATGAAGGTGCGCACAATCGCGCCCAGCGAGCGCGTGTCCTCGAAGAAGATTCTGTGGAAGCCCTCAAGCCCGATGAATGTCGGCGCTTGCGTGTTGGAGCCGGACCAGTCGTGCAGGCTCATCCACCCCGTGTAGACGAGCGGGAAGACGACGAGCACGACCACGGCGGCGACGGCGGGCACGGGGAAGATCCACCGCGCCCTGCTGTCCCACCACGTCGCGCTGAACCGGTGCTTCGCGACGCTCGCCCCCCGCGCGGCGGGGAGGGATGTCGTTTCCGCAGAGCGTGCCATCAGTTCTTATCCTTGTCCACCAGCGCCTTGAAATCCTGCTGCACGCGGTTCATCACCGTCTTCGCGTCCTGCCCGTTAATCACGTCGATCACGCCGACGCTGATGATATCGCGCGATTCCGCGACGTGAATGACGGGCGGCAGGCCGGGGACGGACGCCTTGAGCATCGCGAAGGTGGACTCGAAGTACTCGGCGGGGAGGGCAGAGCCGGCCTGCGCCTCCTTATTGTTCCACGCCGAGTTGCGTGCGACCGCCGTGCCACCCTGCAGGACCTTGAGCACATTGGCCTTATTGGTTGCCCACTGGCAGAAGAACCACGCGGCCTCCTTATTCTTGGAGTTCGTGTAGATCGAGTACGAACTGCCGAAGAGCGGCGGGAAATTCCCCGCCGGCCCCGCCGGGAAGATGCCGTAGCCCATCTTCCCCGCGACGGTTGACTTCGCCTTGTCCTCGAACGGCCCTGCGAAGCCCGCGCCATCGGTGTAAATCGCCACGCGCCCCTGCTGGAAGAGGGCACTGATCTCCGGCCACGAGAAGTTGGTCACACCGGGAGGCCCGTACTTCTTGAGCATCATGGCGTAGAAGTCCACCGCCTTGATGTCCTCGTCGCTATTCATGGCGGGGTTGCCGCTCTTGTCGAAGTAGTTGCCGCCGAAGTTGCGGAAGTACGGGTCGATCTGTGTGGCGTTGGAGGTCTTCTGGCCGCGCGCCGCGAAGCCGTAGATCGTCGGCGCGTTGTGCAGTTTCTTCGCCGCCGCTTCGAGGTCATCCATGTTCTTCGGCGGCTTCAGTCCCGCCGCGTCGAAGAGGTCCTTGCGGTAGTAGGTGATGTTCGTGTCCATGTTCTCGGGCATGCCGATGACCTTGCCGTTCACGGTCACAATGTCCTTCGCACCCTGGAAGAAGTCATCGTAATCCCAATCCGGCGCGGTCAGTTTCGCGTCCTTGATGTACTCATTCATCGGCGCGTACCAGCCGTTTTTCGCGTACAGGAGACGCTCCTGATGGAGGCTCGACACGAAGACGTCGATCGTGCTGGAACCGGCGGTGAACTCCACCGTCAGTTTCTCGCGCGCGTTGTTCTCCGGCAGTTCCTCGTAGTTAACCTTCATGCCGGTCAGCTTCTCGAAGTCCGGGATGACATTCTTGATCGCCGTGTGCGAGGGGTTGAGCGGTACGAAGACGCGGATCGTCGTCCCCTTGTATTTCTGCCAGTCGAACGCCCCGCTCGCCGCTGGCGCGGCCCCGGTCGCCGCCACCGCCGACCCACTTGCGGTCGTGCTCGCGGGCGCGGAGGTCGCGACCGAGAACCCTGCGGGCGAGGGCGAAACCGTCCCCGCAGGCGCGGCGGCGGGCGTGGACGCGCCACCGGCGGTCGTCGCGGCCTTCGTCGCGGCGCCGGTGGCGGTCGCGAGATTCCCGGAGGAGGATGACCCACCGCCACCGCACGCCGCGAGCGCCGCCGCCGCGAATGCCGCGCCCGCCGTTGCCGCACCCCGATAGAGGAGTAGGCGGCGCGAGAGCATCGCCGCCGCATCGTGCCGATCATGCCCTGACCGTCGTGACATGGTTCACCCCTTTACCTGTTGCGATCCACTTTTCGTTGCGTAGCCCGGATAGTATGGCACAAGTTCGGTCAAACGTCACACGAGTAGTCAGCAGTCAATGACCCGTCTCCGTTTCCTCACCGACCACCGACTATCGGCTATACTGCCCGCACGAAGAAGGAGCAGGCCGATGGCAAAGAATGATCCCATGGCAACCCGCATCGCGCTCAACGAAAAAGTGCGGCTGCGGGACCACGACCCCGCCGACACACGGGAGATCAAGCGCGAGGCGGCGGAGGCGCGCGTTGCCGAACTCGGCGCGGAGTTCTCCGAGATCCAGGAACTGCTCTACGGGGCGGCCCAGCAGAGCGTGCTCATCGTCCTGCAGGGGATGGACACAAGCGGCAAGGACGGCACGATCCGGCATGTGTTGTCGCCGATCAACCCGCAGGGGTGCTCCGTCGTCAGTTTCAAGCAGCCGACGCCGCAGGATCTGGCGCACGACTTTCTCTGGCGTGTGCACCCCTTCGCCCCGGCGAAGGGGATGATCGGCATTTTCAACCGCTCGCACTACGAGGATGTGCTCGTCGTGCGCGTCCACGACCTCGTGCCGAAACCCGTCTGGAAGGGTCGCTACGACACGATCAACGACTTCGAGCGGCTGCTCGCGGACAGCGACACGATCATCCTCAAATTCTTCCTCCACATCAGCAAGGACGAGCAGCGCGAGCGCCTGCTGGCGCGGGAGAAGGACCCGACGAAGGCGTGGAAACTCGCCACGGGCGACTGGATCGAGCGCGAGCAGTGGGACGACTATCAGGCGGCGTACGAGGCGCTGCTGAGCAGGTGCAGCACGAAGGACGCGCCATGGTTCATCGTCCCGGCGGACAAGAAGTGGTTCCGCAACCTCGTCATCACCGAGACGATCCTCCACACGCTGCGGCCCTACGTCCCCGCGTGGCGCGAGGCGTTGACGGACCGTGGCAAGGAGCAACTCGCCGCCATCGCGCAACTGCGGGCGCGGAAAACGACAGATCACCCGTAGCGGGTTCGGGGTTGGGTTTTCCTCGAACTTCGAAACTCGAATCGATCAAGGAGCAAACGATGCGCCTCTACCTTTTCGTCTACGGGACTAGTTCGGCGAACGGCATTCCCTACCCCGGCTACCTGATTCAGACGGACGACGGCACGAATGTCCTCGTGGATACCGGCTTCGGCAAGGAGATGACCGGCGCGTACAAGCAATCGACTGAGCCGGGACCGAAGATTGAACGAGGCGGATTACGTCATCAACCAATTGGCGGCGCTCGGTCTCGCCCCGCGCGACATCCGCTACCTCATCGCTACCCATCTCGATCCCGACCATGCCGGTGGCCACGATGAGTTCCCGGACACGGAAATCGTCATCCAGAAGGAGCACCTGGAGACGGCGCGGGAGCATCCCCGCTTCCAGGCGACGCGCCCGCACTGGGACGCGCCGGGCCTCCATTACCGCACTGTGGACGGCGACACCGAGCTGCTGCCCGGCATCGAACTGATCGCGACGACCGGCCACAAGCCGGGGCATCAGTCCGTCCTCGTCCGCCTGCCGGAGACCGGCCCGGTGCTGCTGGCGATCGACGCGATCCCCCGCATGGACCAGCGCGACCCGGAGACGCGCGCCATCGGCCCCGCCGACATGGACGAGGCGAATACCCGCGCCAGCACGCGCAAACTGATGGACCTCGCCGCCCGCGAGGGCGTCACGCTCATCATCCACGGCCACGACCCTGAGCAGTGGAAAACCCTCAAACTCGCCCCGGACTATTACTCATAGAGGGAATTTGAACCGCGAAGGCGCGAAGGGCGCGAAGGGGGGAGGAGGACGAGACTATTTCTCTTATTCTCTATCTCCCCTTCGTGCCCTTCGCGCCTTCGCGGTTCAGTTCCCCGATTGCAGGCGCGCGAGGGCTTCGGCTTGTTTGGAGGTGGGCGACATCTCCATTAATTCGAGACGGTTTCCCTCCGGGTCCTCAATCCACGCCTGTCGGTTGCCGTCTTTGCCGGTGATTAAGGGGCGCGCGAGCGGGACGCCGCGCTCCGTCAGTTGCGCCACGACCGCGTCGAGATCGTCCACCGTCAGGCAGATATGATTGAGGCCGACCGCCTCACGCGGGGCGGGACCGTCGCCCCCACCATTCGGGAAGAACTCCAGATACTGCGTCTCCGTCACGCGGACGTAGACGAGCATGAGGTCACCATTGTCCTGGTGCAGGCGGAACATCTCCGCCAAACCGAGCGTCTCCGTGTAGAACGCCAGAAGCGGGTCGAGGTCCCGCGCCCGGATCGCGATATGACCGATTCCCGTGAACCCTTCCATCGGTGCTCCCTTCACATGACGTGCGTCGAATCCATTGTCGCGAACGCGCGCAATATCGCAACCCCGCTGGGTGCTGCCGATGCAACCCGACCGATCATCAGCCTGCGGACGGCCGCCATGAGCAATCCAACCGCGTGCCTGGCATTCATCGAGTATCCGCGTCGCTGCGTGGTAACGAGGGGACACCCCTTTCTCATCCGCAATATACGGTGTGTGCCGTCATGCTTCATTGATACCCTCTCCTTCTTCACTATTACATGGATTGACGCAGCTATCTCTTTCCTCCATACTTCCCCCACGGTCACATGAGGACGAAATCTACTGCCTGCGATATGGAGGGGTGAGAAATGGGTGCGAGTCAATCCGCGCGCGGCATTCGGGTCCTGATGGTCGTGATGGTCGCCCTTTGCCTCGCGCCCGACACGCGTGTGCGTGCAACGCCACCGCCGGTGGTCTTCACTCCCGCCATCACCACTACCCTCGGCCCCATCGTCCCAACGAACATGGCGACGGCCATCGCAACGGGGGATTTCGATGGCGACGGCAAGGTCGATCTCGCGGTCACGAATGGGGCCAGCACCACGATCCGCATCCTTCTCGGTGGGGGCAACGGGGCATTCACCGCCATTGGTTCAATCATCCCGGTGGGTAACAGCCCCGTCGCGATCGCGACGGGGGATTTCGACAAGGATGGGAAGACCGACCTCGTGGTCGTGAACAATCTCAGCAACTCGATCACGATTCTGCGCGGCGCGGGGAACGGCACGTTCAGCGAGGCCGCAGGTTCGCCGATCCCTGTTGGCACCGGCCCCGATGGGGTTGCGGTGGGTGACTTCAACGGTGATGGCATCCTCGATCTCGCCGTGGCCAACTTCGGCAGCAGCACCGTCAGTATTCTGATCGGTGGGGTAAATGGCAGTTTCACGCCCGGCACGCCGGTATCTGTCGGGAGCGGCCCCGCCGCAATCGTGACGGGGTATTTCAATGGCGACCAGATGCAGGACCTTGCAATCGCCAATTTTTCCAGCAACAGCGTGAGCATCCTCACAGGAAATGGGAATGGCGGCTTCAGCGTCACGTCGCAGACGGTCACCGGCGGCCCAATCTCGCTCGTTGTCGGAAAGTTCGACAGCAACACGACGCAGGACCTCGCGGTCGCGCTCCAGTCCAACGGCACGGTGGCGATCCTCCTCGGCGCGGGCGACGGCACCTTCGCGCCCGCGCCCGCCCCGCCTGCCACCGTGGGCACGAACCCCGTCTCGGTCGCGGCGGGGGACTTCAACGGCGATGGCATCTCGGACCTCGTCGTGGCGAACAGCGGGAGCGACAACGTGAGCGTGCTCCTTGGGAACAGCAACGGCTCCCTCACCACCGCGTCGGGATCACCCTTCGCGTCCGGCGCTCACCCCAGGTTCGTGACGACCGCCGATCTGATCGGCAACGGCAAACCCGCTTTCATCGTGGCGAATGACACGAGCAACACGGTGAGCGCGTACCTGAATCAGAGCGCCCTCGCCGCGACGACGCTCGCGCTCACCACCGTTGCGAGCGTCGCGCCTGGTCTCCCCTTCGCGCTCACCGTCACCGCGCGGGATGTGTTTGGCTCGGTCGTCACGGGCTACCGGGGAACCGTCCAATTCTCCGGTGGCGGCGCGGGTGCGG
>JBBSII010000170.1:0-8174 GCA_038232175.1 Thermomicrobiales bacterium | reverse complement strand
CCGAAGCCCGCCGCCCCGAATATCCCAAGCCCCGCGAAGAAGAACTGCGCGACGACCGCCGCGAGCACGACCCAGGCCAGACAGACGTGTAGTGTGGAGACTGCTCGCTTCATGCCGCCAACCCTTCTATCTCACCATCCACCATTCACCGCGCGACGCGCCGTCAACCATGTCCGGCGGCGCACACCGATGATGACGGCTGAGAATCACGAACTCGTGCGGTGAAAAGTCTCGGAACGGTCACCGTCCGCCCACAGTGCGGTCACACGGACGCACGCCGCCATCAGAGGCTGACTGGCGGTGGCATAATGGGCCATACAATCAGTGCCGGATGCGCGTCATCCGCACATGGCAATCCGCGAAGGGAGACTTAACCGATGCGGGATGAGCGAACGGTGCTCGTTGTGGACGACGACCCGACCATCGTCGGTTTGATGCGCGACTTCCTGGAGGCCGAGGGTTTCCGCGTGGAGGGGGCCGAGAATGCCCACGAAGCCATGGCGGTGCTCGATCACACCCCGGTCGATTGCATCCTGCTGGACATCATGATGCCGGGGGAGAGCGGCTTCGAGTTCGTCCGGCGACTCCGCCGCACGAGCGACGTGCCGGTCCTGTTCCTCAGCGCGCGGGGCGAGGATTTGGACAAGATTCGCGGGCTTGGGCTTGGCGGCGACGATTACATCGTCAAGTCCGCCACGCCCCCGGAGGTGGTGGCGCGCGTGAAGGCAGTGCTGCGCCGCTATGGCGGGAAGGAGGCCACCGGGGACGTGCGACTGGACTTTGGGCGGCTGGTGCTGGATGAGCGGGCGCGCGAGGTCAGCGTCGATGGCGCGCCGGTCTCCCTCACCCCGACGGAGTTCGCGGTGCTGGCTCTGCTCGCCGAGCGCCCGCGCCAGGTCTTCACCTACGAGCAACTGCTCGAACACTTCTGGGGCGGCGCGGGCGACCGGCACACGGTCACCGTCCACGTTGGCCGGATCCGCGAGAAGATCGAGGCGGATCCCGGCAATCCCACGTTGATTGTCAATGTCTGGGGCGTCGGGTACCGCTTCGAGGGGAAGAAAACGTGAAAATGTTGAGCATCCGCCAGTGGATGATCGTGGGGATGCTGATCTTCTTCCTCTCGGCCGCGCTGTTCAATCACGCCGCAGGCGTGCTCGACCGGCGCCTGTCGCAGCCGTCCGCGCAGCAACAGGCGCAGCGGGACGCGGCGCTGGCCGCCATCCAGGGCGAGATCGTGGCCAATGCGGCCAGCTGGCACGACGCGGCGTGGCAAAATTCCCTCCGAGCCAGGCTCGACGCGCTCGGCGCCGGGGCGCTGATTCGCGATCCGTCCGGTGCGGAAATCTTCCGCACCGGCCCCGTCGGGTCCGTGAAGGGACCATGGTGGCAGGTAGCGGTGAATCGACAGACGACGGTCGTGGAGGGGGGAAATCCGGTCGGCACGGTGGAACTCTCCGTCCCACCGCGCAACGGATGGCTGCAGCGGGTGGCGGGCGCGCTCTCGGTCGTGCTCGCGCTCCTCTTCGTCCGCTGGCAGATGGGCCGGTACATGGTGCGCCCACTCGAGGCGATGGGCCGGGCGGCGCGGCGGATCGCGGGCGGCAATCTGGACTTCGTGCTGCCGGAGACGCGGGTGCGCGAAGTCGCCAACGTGCGCGAGGCGTTCGAGGCGATGGGCGCGGGGCTGCGAGAGTCAATCGGGCGGCAGGCGGCATTGGAGGAGGAGCGCCGCTTCTTCGTCGGCGCGATCGCCCATGACCTGCGCACGCCGCTTTTCGCGCTACGTGGGTCGCTGGTGGGGCTGGAGCAGGGGCTTGCGACCTCCCCGGAGAAGGCCGCGCGCTACGTCGCGGTCTGCCGACAGAAGGCGGACCAACTCGACCGGCTCGTCTCCGACCTCTTCGACTACACCAAAGCCGAGTACCTCGAGCAGACGCTTCGCCGCGAGGACGTGGCTCTCCAGCCGCTACTGGCAGGGTCTGTGGATGGCTTGCTGCCGCGCGTACGGGCGAAGGGCGTGGCAGTCACGCTGACGGAACCGGATGACCACCCGATGTTCGTCGGGGACGCCCACCTGCTGGAGCGCGCGGTGGAGAACCTGCTGGATAACGCGCTCCGGCACACCCCGGTGGGGGGCGAGATCGCGGTGCGGTGGCACGCGGAGCCGGAGCGCGTGACGTTCACCATCGCGGATACGGGGCCGGGGATCGCCGCCCGCGACCTGCTGCACCTCTTCGATCCGCTCTATCGGGGCGAGGCGTCGCGGAACCGAGAAACCGGCGGGGTGGGACTGGGGTTGACCATCGCCCGGCGCATCCTGCGGGCGCATGGCGGCGACCTCACCGCCACGAACCGGGCAAGTGGGGGAGCGGAGTTCACCGGCTGGTTGCCGCTCCGCGCGGATACAGTGGTTGCGGGGCACGCCGCTGGGCGGGGTCAGACGCTGCTCGGTGTCGACGCCCGGTGAGTATTTGCGATTGGCTCAGGCGCGCCGCGTCCTTGTCCGCCGACTGAGGAGCACGAACGCGGCCCCCGCCAGCGCGAGGAGGCCGAGCACGATCTCCCCCGTGCGGACGAGCGCGACCGGGATGCGATGCGTCTCTGTCGTCACCCTCGGCACCGTCGCGCCGCCGGATGGCGCGGCGTTGACGGCCGGTGGCGGCGGTTGCGCCGCAGCGATGGTGGGCGGCGTCGCGGGGGGGATGAGGGTGTTGCTCGCGGCGGTTGTCGCCGCCGGGGCCGCTGCTGCTTGTGGAGGCGCGCCCGTATTCCGCACGGAGGCCGCGCCTGCGGCAGAGGGGGCATTCGCTGCTGCCGCTGCGGGCGCGGCGGCAACGGTCGGCGCGGCTGCCGCCACCGCGACGCTCGTCATTGTCGCCTCGACGGGGGCGGACTCGATGACGGAGCGCGACGTGGCCGGTTGCGACTGCTTCGTGCTGAAGCCACCGGTGGCGAGATCGCCGAGCAGCAGCGCGAGCGCGAGCACGGCGGCGACCGCGCTCAGCGCGGTGACCGTGGGAAAGAGCCGCGTGATCCGCGCCGTCTGCGGCGGGCGGATCGCGGCGGCCTGCTCCGCCGTCAGGATAAATGTCCGGCGTGGCACCGGTTGCGGCAGCGCGCGGAGCAACGCCACCGTCGCGCGCAGGTCGGTTGCCCGCCCGCGCAGCGCGGCGTCGGCGGCGATTGACGCTTCGACCCTCTCGCGCTCGGCGGGCGTCACCGCACCGTCGAGGTACGCGGAAAGGAGTTCATCGTCGATGGGCGGGAGCATATTCCCGGTTGGCGTTGTCATGGTAAGAACCCCGTAATATTTAAACTCCCTGCGCCCAACGAACGCATCGACCCGCGATCACGGGTCGTTAGCAAAGGAACGTAGATACTCCGCGAATTGTTCCTGCCCCCGGAGCGCGTCGCGCAGCGCGGCCCGCGCGCGGCTCAGCCGGGACTTGACGGTGCCGAGCGCGGTGCCCATGATTTCCGCCGCCTCGTCGTAGGCGTAGCCCTGCACGTCGCACAGGATGACGGTCAACCGCTGGTCATCCGGCAGTTCCCCCAGCGCCGCGTCGAGCAGCCGGCCCAACTCCGCCTGCATCGCCCGCCGTTCGGGGTCGTCCGGCGCGGTGACGCTGCTCCACTGCGGCTCCACCTCGAACAACTGGTCGTCCAGCGAGTCGGCGGCACGGCGGTTCGCGGCGCGGAGCATGTCGTAGCAGCGGTTCGTGACGATGTGCATCAGCCAGGCGCGGAAGAAGCCGCCCCGGAAGGTGTCCAATGCGCGGTAGGCCTGGATGAAGGCGTCCTGCGTAGCGTCCTCCGCGAGTTCGGGCCGCCGGAGCAGCCGGAGCGCGACGGCGTATGCCTGCCGCTCGTGCGCGTGGACGAGGCGGTTGTACGCTTCGACATCGCCGCGCTGCGCCGCGCGGACGAGCGCCTCATCGTCCCCCACCTCCGGTACGGGCGCGAGGGCGGGCGGGCGGGCGCGACGCCAGGACATGCGGGCCGCCGCCTACGCGCGCGACGCGAGCGAAACCCGCGCGAGGATCGCCGGGTTCGCGACGGCGTTCGGCATGTCGCCCCGGAGCGTGAGCACGGCGTTCTCGGCGGTGCGCCGCCGCGATTCCGCCGCCGAGGCGACGGAGAAGAAGGCGTAGTGCGGCGTGAGGATCAGGTTCGGACGGCCCCGCAGCGGCGAATCCTTGCCCGGCGGCTCGGGGTCGGTCACGTCGAGCGCCGCGCCTGCGATCGTGCCCGCATCCAGCGCGGCGACGAGCGCGCCGTTATCGACGATCGGGCCGCGAGCGGTGTTGATGAGGAAGGTGTCCCGCTTCATCCGCGCGAACTGCGCCGCGCCGATCATGTGGCGCGTCTCGTCCGTCAGCGGCGTGTGGATCGTGATGTAGTCGCTGCGCGCGAGCAGATCGTCGAGCGAGACGCGCTCCACGCCGAGCGATTGCGCGCGTTCGTCGGTGACGTACGGGTCGCACGCGATCACGCGGAGGCCGAACGCCTGCGCCTTCGGGACGAGCGTGCCGCCGATGCGCCCGATGCCGATCACGCCGAGCGTGCGGCCCCGCAGCGGCTGGATGTCGGCGAGGTACTGCGAGAAATCCTGCCGCCAGCCGCCCTGCTGCACCATTCGGTCGAGCTGGAGAATCTGCCGCGCCCACGCGAGCAGGAGCGCCAGCGCGTGATCCGACACCTCGTCCATGCAGTAGTCGGGCACGTTACAGACGACGATTCCATAGCGGGTCGCGGCGTCGAGGTCGATGTTGTCCACCCCGACGCCGAACTTCGAGACGACCTTCAGGCGGGACGCTGCGCCCGCGCGCAGCACTGGCTCCGTTACCTGCACCGTCGCGCCTGCGAGGAGGGCATCGACATCCCGCACGGCGGCGACGAGATCGGCCTCCGTCGGCGCGGGGCGGACGACGAGTTCGATCCCCGCTGCGTCGAGGACGGGCCGCTCGATGCCGAGCGCCGCCTCGCTCACCGCCTGCGACCCCGTCGTGATGTAGACCGCACGCAGCCCGGCGCCCACCGTCATCGCCCCCGCTCCCTTCCCACCATCGCAACCATCAGCGGCGGCAAGTATCGCACGGCGTCGGGCGAGGGGAAAGTGGCGCGAGGACGATGGGCAACGTTGCATCCTTTCAGGGTATGATAGAGTGAGAGGAGTAACAAAACAGGACACGGGGAATGGATGGTGTTGGAATGTTGGAAAGGAGTAACGGAATGCAACAACGACGGTATCGCATCGGCCCGGCGCTGCTCATTGTCGGGGTGCTGCTCACGCTCTTGACGGTCGCACCGACGGCGGTGGGCGCGACGGAACTGAACATCCGGTTCGGCGGGACGGCAGCGGGCGGGCAGCAATCGCTCGTCCTCAGCGCGAACGGCTTCGGGCCGGGCGAGTTGGTCTCGATCACCGGGCTGGTGAGCGATGGGCGCATCGCCCAGTATCCCGACGTGGCCGCGAACGGCATCGGTGGGTTCGACGTGGGTATCGCGTACGAACCGGTGGTCTTCCGCATTCGCGCGGTCGGCCAGTTGACGGGCATCACCGCGTTCGCGGATGTTGGCCCGGTCACCGGCACGCCCCCCGGCTTCCTGCCGCCGTACTCGCGCCTCGGCCCGTGCGACATCTTCGACACCGGGTTCTTCTACAACTCGTGCCCCGGCGCGTCCGGCTTCGGCCCCGGCGTCGTCTTCCAGCCGATCTACGGCCCGACCGTCCCGGTCGTCGTCGCGCCCGGCACCGGGTCTCCGGCAACAGCGACGGTGAACACACCGATCACGTTCACGCTGACCGGCTTCGCCCCAGGTGAGCAGGTCTCCGCCTTCGCGACCGGGCCGGATGCGAGCGTGCGGCAGATCGGCGCCGCCGCCGCGAACGCGGACGGTTCCGTCACCGTCACCGTCACCTTCCCCTCGGCGGCCCAATGGACGGTCACGGCGAGGGGTCAATCCTCGCAGAAGCAGATGGTGACGGGCTTCACCGTCGCATAGTGCATCCCGCCCCACGTCAACGCATGGCGCCACCCGGAGATCGGGTGGCGTGTTTCTTTTCCGCGTTCCGTGCCATCCCGTCGTGCCCATTTGTAAAATCCGAATAAACAATGTCTTGCTGCTATTCAAGGAAGTCTGCTATATTCTTATGACAATCCGGGAAACGGTGAAGCGTGAAGGGAATAACGGGGGAGGCTTGGTATCATGCCCTATCGACAGCATCATCGGGGGTTCGTTCGCTGGTGTGCCGGTCTCGTGATCGCGTTGATGTGTGCCGCGCCCGTCATGGTAGCGGCTGCAGAAGCGCCAAGCGTGGGAACGCCGATCGCGGTGGGCGCGTCGGTCACATTCTCAGGGACGGGGTTCGACGTGAATGAGTCCCTTTCCGTCTGGGAGACCGGGCCGGACACGACGGTCACGCCGTTGAGCGGCATCCAGACCGATGGGTCGGGCGTGTTCACGGTCACGCTCTCGTTCCCAACCGTCGGTCAATGGCAGGTGACGGCGCACAGCATAAACAGCGGCAAGGAAGTGGTGGGACGGTACGCGGTCGGTTCGACGACCACGACCTCGCCGACTGCCACGACCACCCCCACGACCACCGCGCCCGTCTCGTCACCGGTGGCGAGCGTCCCGACCGGGCCAGTGACGAACGCGGGGAACACCTCCGCGACGAACCCGCAGCAGGTGACGCTCGGCGCTGCGGTGACATTCACCGGCAGCGGCTTCAACGTGGGCGAGCCGATCGCCCTCTGGGACACCGCGCCGGACGCGACGGTCGCGCCGCTGGACAGCGCGCAGGCGGACGGCACCGGCGCCTTCACAGCGCCCGTGACGTTCCCGAGCGTGGGCGTCTGGCAGGTGACCGCGCACGGGCGCGACTCCGCGAAGGAAATCATCGGGCGCTACTCCGTCGTTGGGGATGGGACCACCGCCGCGTCCACGCCCACCGGCTCGTCCACGTTCACCTCGCCCTACGCGGGCCTGCCCATCAAGGTGAACAGCGGCTCGCTGATCTCCTTCGCGGTGACGGGTTTCACTGCGGGCGAGCCGATCTCCGTCTGGGTGACTGCGCCGGACAGCACCGTGGCGCCCCTCGATTCCACGCAGGCGTCGTCAACGGGGCGCGCGGTCATCACGACGAACTTCTCCACCGGGGGGCTGTGGCAGATCACCGCGCACGGGCGGGATTCGGGCCACGAGATTATTGGGAAATATCAGGTCGCGCCGCCGTCCTAACCCTCCAACCCCCTTCCTCACGGGGGAAGGGGGAGACGGAAAGCGCGCAACACCATCGGTGCACAAAAAGAAACTCCCCGGCATATTGGCCGGGGAGTTTTCCGTTCCATAGTGCGGGGGTTAGTAGCGGCGGGTTGAGGGCGTGTAGTCGCTGTACTCTTCCATCCCGCTGAGATCGCCCCAATCCTCCGTCACGACGCCGCTGCCTTCTTCGCCACCCTCAGCGGTGACATTGCGCGCCGCCGGACCCTTCTGGGTCTCGATGGTGTCGAGCGATACGCGGTCGCCCTCACGCAGGGTGCCGCCACGGATGTGATCGCGGTGGACGAAGACGTCCTGCCCGCCATCGAGGGTGATGAAGCCGTAGCCCTTCTCTGGGGAGAAGCGCCGGACGACACCCTTCAGGCCCGCCGCGCGATTACTGGCGATGCCCTCGCGCATGACGTTGGAGGCCGCCGCGCCGCGCGGTGTCTCCGTCTCATCGAAGGCGACCTTGTCACCTTCCGTCAGAATACCATCGAACGGTTCGCGAACCTCGCGCCGGTGGACGAAAAGATCGGCCCCCCCATTGTCCTGGGTGATGAAGCCGAACCCTTTTGTCGGGTTGAACCACTTGACCGTACCTGTGCCCATGCCGTGCATTTCCTCCTGGCGCGCGAACCGTCTCCGCACCCATGTCCACAAAACCACCGCTTCACCGCATCCCAATACAGAGATGCGATCTAGATAATAAACAGAATCGCCCCGGTGTCAAGACAAATCCTGAAGAATGAAACCGCGTTCCAGTCTTTTCTATTCCACAACCCGTACGTTCACCCAAGCCGCGTCGATTGGGGACACAAAGTACCTTGACAACCTAATGGTTTAGAACTAAACTGTATGAATGGAGAAGGAGATTTCCGGCGCGGAGGCACGCGCCAACAATG
>JBBSII010000169.1:0-8205 GCA_038232175.1 Thermomicrobiales bacterium | reverse complement strand
GACCGGCCCCGCGCCCGGCCCGCCGCCGCCGTGCGGCGACGAGAAGGTCTTGTGCAGGTTGTAGTGCATCACATCGAAGCCGATGTCGCCGGGGCGCACGATGCCGAGGATCGCGTTGAAGTTCGCGCCGTCGTTGTAGACAAGGCCACCGACACCGTGCACGATCGCCGCGATCTCGCGCGCGTGCTCGTCGAAGAGGCCGAGGGTATTCGGGTTCGTGATCATTAGCGCGGCGGTGTCCGGCCCGACCAAACCGCGCAACGCCTCGACATCGACATTGCCGCGCGCGTCGGACTTCACCGTGACGACCTTGTAGCCGCTCATCGCGGCGGTCGCAGGGTTCGTGCCGTGCGCGCTGTCCGGCACGAGCACCGTGCGCCGCTGCGCCCCCTCACCACGGCTCTCGTGGTACGCGCGGATCAGCAGGATGCCGGTCAGTTCGCCGTGCGCCCCCGCCGCCGGGCAGAGCGTCACCGCGTCGAAGCCGGAGATCTCCGCGAGGTACTCCTGCATGTCGTGCATGATCTGGAGCGCGCCCTGCACGGAGGCTTCCGGCTGGTACGGGTGGATCCCCGCGAACCCCGGCATCGCGGCGACGACCTCATTCACCTTCGGGTTGTACTTCATCGTGCAGGAGCCGAGCGGGTAGAAGTTGACATCGATCGCCATATTCAACTGCGAGAGGTGCACGAAATGCCGCACCACCTCCAACTCCGATAGCTCCGGCCACGCGAGCGTGTCGTGCGGGTCATTGGCCCGCAGGTGCTCCGTCGGCAATGGCGCCTCCGGCACGTCGAGCGCGGGAAAATGGATCGCGCGGCGCCCCGATGAACCGAGGGTGAAAAGCACCGCCTCCAGCGGCAGTGGGGCACCGTCCGCACTCGTCTTCGGGCGGGTTTGTGTCATGGTTGCCATACGTCCTTGTTTCCTCTCCGCTCGCTCGATGACGGTCCTCCGCCACCGCGTTTCCCTTTCCCTGCGCGGCATCGTACCGCAATCGCCCCACTTGTGCTACGCTCACGGCATGAGATTCCTACCCCCGGCTCCCCTCCTTCTCATCCTCTCGATCATCCTGACGGCGTGCACGGCGGAGGTGACGCCAACCGCACCCGCCACTGCCGCGCCGCTCCCAGTCTACTCGTGGCCGTACGACATCGTGCTCGCGGAGCCGCTCTGGCTGGCCGATCACCTGCACGACACCGATATTCGCGTCATCGATCTGTCGGAGAAGCCGCAGTACAGCCTTGGCCATGTCCCCGGCGCGGTCCATGCGTACTGGCAGGACCTCGTTGAACGGAACTCGGACACGTACGGACGCCTCGCAGGGCGCCCGGAGCGCGAGAAGACGTTCGGGAACCTCGGCATCGAGCCAAATACCACCGTCGTCGTCTACGACCGCAACGACAACCGCGCGGCGGCGCGCTTCGCGTGGGCACTCTGGTACGCGGGCCACCCCAAGGTGCGCCTCCTCAATGGCGGGCTGGCGGGCTGGGCAGCGGCGGGCAAGCCGGTCGAGACGACCGCGCACACCACGCCCCGCGTCCCCTATCGCGACCTACCGGACGAGTCAATCCTCATCAATCGTTGCGATATGTCACGTGCGGCGAATGACCCAAATATCGTCACCCTCGATGTGCGCACGGATCGCGAGATGGCCCAGACGTGGGACAATACGACGCAGATCGGCAGCATCCCGAATTCGCACCGCCTCCCGTGGACCATGTTCATCCGCGAGCCGACGGTGCCCGTGTTGCACTCCCCGGACGACCTGCGCGCCGTGCTCGCCAGCATCGGTGCGTCACCGGAACGCACCATCGCCCTGTATGGCACCTTCAGCAACGACGCGGGCATTCCCTTTTTCGCGCTGAAGGCCCTCGGCTACCCGAACGTGCGTCTTTACGACGGTGGGTGGGCCGAATGGGGCGTCAGCCCCGCCCTCGTGCCCGCTCGTCGCCAACCCTGCGGCTGAGAACGAGTGGGCAGTAGGCAGTAAACAGTTTCTGGCTTCTGGCTTCTCGATAGGAGGATACACAATGACGGCGACGGGGCAGACGATCTATCACGACCGCGTCCGGCGGGCACAGGCGGAGATGGCGCGGCAGGGCGTCGATGCGCTCGCCATCGGCGTCGGCTCCGACCTCGATTACCTCACCGGGTACCCCTCGCACAACAGCGAGCGGCTGACGCTCCTGATCGTCCCGAAGGAGGGCGAGCCTCGGATCGTTGTGCCCGAGTTGGAAGCGCCGCGCCTCAAACAGGCGGGCGTGCCGTTCGCCCCCGTCGTCTGGAGCGAGACGGAGGACCCGGCGAACATGGCGGCGGATCTGATTTGGGAGACGGGCGCGCGCTCCGTCGCCTCCGGCGATCATCTCTGGGCTTCCTTCCTCATCAAGATGCAACGACACCTGCCGGAGGTGACGTGGAATATCGCCGGCGGCATCATGCGCGAATTGCGGATGTGCAAGGACGCGCCGGAAATCGCGCTGCTGCGCGAGGCGTCGCATCGCACCGATAAGGCGTGGGAGGACTTCGCACAGACGAAGATCGCGGGGCTGACTGAGCGGCAGGCGATGGAGCGCCTCGGCGACCTGATGCGCGCCCACGGCATCGAGTCGATGGCGTTCGGCATCTGCGCCTCCGGCCCGAACAGCGCCAGCCCGCACTACAGCACCGCCGACCGCGTGCTCCAGGAGGGCGACGCGGTCGTCTTCGACTTCGGCGGCTTCTCCAAGCACTACGTCTCGGACATCACACGCACCGTCCACATCGGCGCGCCGTCCGACGAGTACCGGAAGGTCTACGATGTTGTCCTGCGGGCGAATGAGGCGGCGTTCGCGGCGACGCGCCCCGGCGTCGCCTGCCAGGAGATCGACCGCGCGGCGCGGAAGATCATCGCGGACGCGGGCTATGGCGAATACTTCATCCACCGCGTCGGCCACGGCCTCGGCCTGGACGTGCACGAGGAGCCGTACATGGTCGAGGGCAACACACTGCCGCTGCGCGTCGGCATGGTCTTCTCGGACGAACCGGGCATCTACATGCCCGGCAAGTTCGGCGTCCGCATCGAGGACAGCGTTGTTTGCACGGAGACGGGCGGCGAGAAACTGAACGACGCGCCGCGCGATCTGCTGGTGATGCAGTAGCAATGATGATCGGTGTCGCCAGGATCACGTTGGCACTACCCGGCGCGCACTCCCTTAAGGAGAAGCGGAGTGTCGTGAAATCCCTGCTCGCGCGGTTGCAGAACCGCTTCAATCTCTCCGCCGCCGAGGTGGACGCGCACGATACATGGGGCGTCGCCGTGATCGGCATCGCCTGCGCGAGCACGACCGCCCGCCATGCCGACGAAATGCTCGCCAGCGCGCTCCGCTTCGTGGAGCAGAACGGCGCGGAGTATTACCTCAGCGACGTACAGACCGACACTTTCCCCGCCTTTTAGGTCCGCGTGGTGTGGGCTTCGCAAGCACGCGATCCTGACAACCGTGTCAGCGAATAGGTACATTTACGGATGTTCGCGTCATCTGCGGCGCGTATGCTGTATCCACTGAGGGATGGCAAGCAACCGGCGAGACGGACGCGGAGGATCGCCTGAAAGAGGCTTCGTCGGCATCGCGTGCAAGACCGGAAGCGCCCCAAACAGACCGAGGGTGGCGGGCAGAAGGCCTGCCGCCCGCGTTTGTCCGGCTACTACGTGATTTGCGCACCCTCCCCCTCTTGCGCGTTCCCCGCATATACCGTATGCTATGTGTGTACGTACATGTTGTGCGTACGGGCCAAGCGGCGTGCGATTCCGGTGTCGCGATGCCGCCAGCGTGGGAGGGCAGCATGGCCGAGGCGAAGACGAAGACCATTTCGTCCACGGAGTTCCAGCGCAACATTGGGGCGGTGATCGACCAGGTGCGAAACGGCAAGAGCGCGGTGATCGTCGCGGCGCACGGCAGACCGCAGGTCGCGATCCTGCCGGTCGATGAGTACGAGTCGCTCGTGGAAGCGCGGCGGCAGCTTGCGTGGACGAGGCTTGCCCGCCTGACCACGGAGACGGTCGTGCCGCCGACCGACCAGTCGCGCGACGCGAGCACCGGGGACGACTAGCCCCGTGGCGCTGACCAGATTCCAACGAAAACGGCGGCTCTCTGGCCGCCGTCGTTCGTTTGCGTCAAGCGGATTCGAGCTTTATCGTTCGGTCTCGTCGTTGGCGCTGGCGGGATTCTCGTACCACTCGGCGGCGAGCACGTCACCCGATTTCCACGCGAACTGCCCCTCCGTGAGGACGGCGGTGCGCTCCTCCGGGTCGCTCGATTCGCCGAGGAACCAGGTGAGATCCGGCTCCTCATCCTCGGCAAGCGTGATCGGCACATCCATCGTCATACCGCCTTTGAAATAGAGTCGCACCATGTACTCGGATTCGGCCATGTTCATTCCTCCTCATCAGTACCCGCCCGCGCGCGCGTCGCGGCGGGCATCCGTCAGTGTAGCAGCACCGGGGAAATGCCGGGAACCTCATGCCCGATGATTAAGTATATCGGCTCCAAGCGCACGCTCGCCCCCGCGATCATCGGCATCATCAACCGCCTGCCGGAGGTTCGCCGCGTGTGCGACATCTTCGCGGGGACGACGCGCATTGGGCAAGCGTTTAAGGTGAATGGTCTTTGGGTACATAGCAACGATCTCGCGACGTATAGCGAGGTTTTCGGCAAAACGTACATCGCAGCCGACGCAAAAAGCGTGGATACCGAGCGATTGCGTCGCCTCATCGCGGAGTTAATGACGCTCGCTCCGATCGATGGCTATTTCACCCAGACATTCTGCGAGCAGTCACGCTACTTTCAGCCATTCAACGGGATGAAAATGGACGCCATCCGCGCCGGAATTGACCGGGTGGCAGCGGATGAAACCGAACACGCGATCCTGCTTACCTCCCTGATTGAGGCGGCGGACCGCGTCGATTCCACGACGGGGCTACAGATGGCGTACCTCAAGGGATGGTCGGCGCGCTCCTTCAACCCACTGGAACTCCGCGTGCCCGATCTCATCCCCGGTGGCGGCGCCGTCACGCGCATGGACGCTAATGCGCTCGCGCGGCAACTCGATAACACCATCGACCTCGTCTATATCGACCCACCGTACAACCAGCACTCGTACTTCAGCAACTACCACATCTGGGAGACGTTCGTCCGCAACGACGCGCCCCCGACCTATGGCATCGCGAAAAAACGCGAGGATTGTCGGACGGAAAAGAGCGCGTACAACTCGAAGCGACGGGCGAGCGAAACCTTCGCGGACTTGCTTCGGGCGATCCGCGCGCCGTACATGCTCGTCTCCTTCAACTCGGAAGGGTATTTCACGCGCGAGGAGATCACGGCAATGCTCGGCGAACGCGGTCACGTTGCGTCCGTCGCACTCGACTTCAAGCGGTATGTCGGCGCGCAGATCGGCATTTTCAATCCGAGTGGCGAGAAAGTCGGCGCGGTCTCGCATCTCCGCAACCACGAACATCTCTTCCTCGTCGGTCCCGATCAGGCACGCGTTGAGGCGGCACTTGGCGGTACCCAGGAACACGCGAACACCAGGCAGATCGCGCTCTTCGGCGATTAGAGCGTGTTTGGTGAAGCACAACCTCGGGTAATACCGTACCCTCTCGCGTATGAATATGACCTATCCTTCCGACCTCACCGATCTGGAATGGGCCCGCCTGCAACGCCACCTGCCTTCGGAAATACCATGCAGGCGATGGGCGCGCCACTCGCTCCGCAGCATTCTCGACGCGATCTTCTATCTCCTGCGTACGGGCTGCCCCTGGCGCTACCTTCCGCGTGATTTCCCGCCATGGCAGACCGTCTATTATCACTTCCGCCGCTTCCGCCTCACCGGTGTATGGCACCATCTCCTCACTGCATTGCGCGTGGCCGAACGCGAGCGTGTCGGTCGGGATCCTCTGCCATCGGCGGCGATCATGGACGCGCAGAGCGTCAAGACGGTCGGGGAATCGGCCTCAATCAGCGGCTACGACGGCCATAAGCGGGTGAAGGGGCGCAAGCGGCATTTGCTCGTGGACACCCTCGGTTTACCTGTCTCGATCTCCGTCACGCCCGCCGATGTCCATGATCAAGTCGGGGCACGCTACCTGCTCGCCGGACTCAAGCCGCTCGTCCCGCGCCTGGCGAAGATCTGGGCAGACGGGGCGTATGCGGGCAAGCAGTTGGCGCGTTGGTGCGAGGGATACGGCGGTTGGGAGGTGGAGATCGTCGGGCGCGACCCGGATACAAAAGGATTCGCCGTCCAGCCGCGTCGGTGGGTGGTGGAGCGGAGTTTCGCCTGGCTGGTGCGCAACCGCCGCCTGCGGATCGATTACGAGCGGCGGGTGCAAACCAGCGAGACGCTCGTCGAGGTGGCGTTCATCCACTTACTTCTGCGAAGGCTCGCGAGGAGCACAGGATAAAATCCAAACACGCTGTGAAATGGGGCGCGAAAGAGTTGGCGACATGCCGAGCCACGACCCCTTGACAATCGGGCGCAAGCCGCATACTCTATGCTAGATAGCAGCAGCTAATGACAATAGTCTAAGTGACGCCGTATCACCGCGAGGTGGCTTGTGACACCGGATCATCCAGCGGAAGTTCTCATCCCCTCCCCCGCGCAACGCCGCGAGCGCAACCGCCGCGAGATGCGCGATGCCATCCTCGATGCCGCGGAACTCATCCTCCGCGAGCGCGGTGTCGCCGCCCTCAACCTCAACGATGTCGCCCAGCGCGTTGGCGTGCGTCCCCCGAGCCTATACAAGTATTTCCCCAGCAAGGCGGCCCTCTATGACGCACTCTACGCCGAGGGCGTCCGCCTCCTGCACGAGAACGACGCGCGCATCTGGTCCGCCCATCCGCCGGGCTGGGAGGGCATCGAGGCGTGGTTCCGCTCCCGTCTCGCCCTGGCGCGCGCGCACCGCGAACTCTACGAATTGGTCACGAGCAGCCCCGTGCCGGGCTTCGCGCCTTCGGAGGAGAATGTGGCGGCGGTATTCGCCGCCGGGACGGTGGTGAGCGGGGCGGTGGAGGGGGCGATTGAGGCCGGCGTGATCGCTCCCGGCATCCCCAATCGTCGGGCGATGCGCCTGCTGTTCGCCGCATGCCGCGGGGTGATCGCCGAGGCGCTCGGCAAGGAGCCGATCGACCCCGACAGCGAGCGCACCGAGGATGCGCTCGGTGATTGCCTGGCGCTCTTCCGCACGGCGTGGACGCCGCAGCCGCGCCCGCGTCGCGCCCCCGCGTCGCGCGACGGGCCGCGATAGGCCGCAACGCGTATTCCTGTCGACGGTATCTCGGAGAAACGGCCACACCATGCGGGCGGAAGGACACGCTCGCACAAAGGGGGAGTAGCATCATGGATCGCACAGCTGTGTTCACACCGGTAGCATCGGGCGACGGCGCCTCCTATCTGATCATCGACAACCTGGTCACGCTGAAAGTCACCGGGGCGCAAACAGACGGGGCGTACGCGGTCACCGAGACGATCGTCGCGCCCGGGGGCGGCGTGCCCGGCCTGCATACCCACGCCGCCGATGAGACCTTCTACATCCTCGAGGGGGAGTTCGCCTTCCCCGGCGTCGGCGGGACGGTGCACGCATCGGCGGGGGACGTGGTCCACATCCCCGGCGGCGTGCCGCACACGAACCTGAACGTGGGGGGGACGACGGCACGCTACCTGGCTGTCTTCGCCCCCGCCGGGATGGACGACTTCTTCGCGGAGGTGGGCGAGCCGGTGGCATATTCGACGACGGTGCCGGAGCCGAAAGGGCCGCCCGACATGGCGCGGTTCCTGGCGATCTGCGACAAGCACGGCGTGGCATTCGCCGGGCCACCGCCGCCCGCATAGTGGGTACGGGTGCGCGCTACCGCCTCGCGCACCAAGGTAGGTACGGTGCGCCGGATGGGTAAGGAGCGATGAACGATACGAGACGGGGATCCGCACCCGTCTCGCATCGTGTGCGTGCAGGATGACGCCGCTTTCGCTTGATATCGGGGCAATGGAGAGATCGCCGAGGCCTTCACCAAACAGGCTCTTAGACGAATCGGTCAGCGTTCCCGGTGGCGGGGGGGGGGGGGGGGGGGGGGGGGGGGCCGGGGCCGGGGCGGGGGCCCCCCCCCCCCCCACCCCAGCCCACACGACACGGGAAAAATAAGACAAAAAAAAGGAGGTCAGGGAGAGTGGGGG
>JBBSII010000168.1:0-8227 GCA_038232175.1 Thermomicrobiales bacterium | reverse complement strand
GGTTCGCGCTGGGCGAATGCCGTCAACACGCTCTGGGTGATCGCGTGCACCACATTCTGGCTCCGCGCAGAGAACAAACTCCGGCTCCAGCGGGAGGCGGGCCAATAGAGCGTCCCTGGTGGTGCGGGTGCCCTCTGGGCGGATTTAGCCTGCCGTTCCTTGCTGCGGCAGGCTAAAGCCCGCCGCCACCGATGCTCTCCCATGCTCTGCCCTTGCAATCGGCGCTAATCAGCGACGTGCGCGGCCTCGACATCGAGAATGTGCGGCATGTGCTGCTGCTCCGCGATCAGGCGATCGTACAGCCGCTCGTAGCCAATCGTCATCGAGCGGGCTGAGAAGTGCTGCTCTACCTGGCTGCGGCAGGCCGCGCGGTCGATGGTGTCGAGGTGCCTGACCACATCGACGAGATCATCCACGGTGGCGCGGATGAAACCAGTCTGCCCATCGACGACGATCTCCGGCACGGAGCCGCATGGCGTCGCGAGGACAGGCGTGCCGCACGCCATCGCCTCCGCCATCGTCAGGCCGAACGGCTCCGGCCACCGGATCGGGAAGAGGAGCGCGCGGGCGTTGCCGAGGAAATTGCTCTTCTCGTCGTCGCCAATCTCGCCGATCCACTCGATGAATTTTCCGTCGAGGTCATCCCGGATCAGGTCGAGGTATTCGGGGTGGTCGTCGTCCACCTTCGCGGCGATTTTCAGCGGAATGCCCGTGCGCTTGGCGATCTCAATCGCCTGGACGATCCCCTTGTACGGCGAGATGCGCCCGAGAAAGGCGAAATAGCCGCCCTGGCCCGTGCCGACGTGCAGATGCTGGAGATCGATGCCGTTGTAGACATTACCGACCCACCGCGCCTGCGGCAATGGGCGCTGCTGATGCCGACTGACTGACGCGATGGCGGCGTCCGGGTACGCATCGAAGATCAATGGCAACATCGGCAGGTCGAGCTGCCCGTGCATCGTCGTCAGCACCGGCGTGCGGACGAAGCGGATGAAGGGGAAGGTGAAGAAGTCCACATGGCTGTGGATGATGTCGAACTCATCGGCGCGCTCGAAGACGCGGCCCAACTCGAACATCTGCGCCGGGTAGAGATCGCGCGGCATCTGCACTCCAGGGAGCAGTCGGAGGCCGGACGGCACGAGTGGGACGAGCGTGGCAAGAGTGTCGGAATCCCCTGTCGCGAAGAGGGTCACATCGTGACCACGGCGCACGAGTTCGTTCGTCAGCGACGCGACGACACGCTCAGTGCCCCCATATTTCAGCGGCGGCACACGCTCGGCGAGCGGCGCGATCTGGGCGATCCGCAGGCGATTGATTGGCATTGTTAAGTCCCCCCATCCAGAAACCGTACCGCGATCTCATCCGCCAGGAGACGCGCCTGCGGAGTGAGGGCGAGGCGACCACCGGAACGGGACACGAGCCCCCGCGCGTTAAGTTCCGTGATCAGGTGGCCGTACTTCGCATCAACAGTATAACCGTGACGGTACAAAAATGCGTCCTCACGAATTCCTTCTGCAAGACGCATTCCAAGGAACATCGTTTCCGCAATCTCAGTCGCGTCCGGCAGGTCCTCGCCTTCCGCCTCGGCAGCACCCTGCGGCGCGACCTGGAGATAGGTGTGCAGGTCGCGGACATTCCACCAGCGGCGATGGCGGCGGTGGCTGTGCGCGCCGACACCGAAGCCGAGGTAATCGCCGTTCACCCAATAGACGCAGTTGTGCCGCGAGCGGTGGCCGGTGCGGGCGTAATTCGACGTTTCATAATGATGATACCCCGCCGCCGCGAGCTGTTCATTGGCGGTGAGGAACATGTCCGCATAGAGGTCGTCGTCCGCGACGCGGGTCGTCCCGGCGGCGACGGCATGGGCGAGTGGGGTGCCCTCCTCAACCGTCAGCGCGTAGACGGAGATGTGGTCCGGGGCGAGCGCGACAGCGGTTCGCAAGTCCTGCCGCCAATCCGCGAGCGTCTGATCCTCCCACCCGAAGATCATGTCGAGGCTGATGCTCGGGAAACCGGCGGCGCGAGCGTCCTCGACGGCCCGCCGGCCGTCCTCCGGCGTGTGCAACCGGCCGAGCGTGCTCAATCCGCGCGGGTCAAAGGTCTGCACGCCGAGCGACAGGCGCGTCACGCCCGCCGCGCGGAAACCGGCGAGGTGGCGGGGTCGGAGCGGCCCCGGATTCGCCTCCAGCGTGATTTCCGCGCCCGGGGGGACGGTGAACACGTCGCGAATAGTGGCGAGGATGCGCGCCACCTGCGCCGCCGGGAGCAGCGACGGCGTGCCCCCGCCGAGGAAGATCGTCGTGACGGGTGGGTTCGGGGCGTGCCGCTCCGCTCCTTTGCGAATTTCCGCGCACAGCGCATCGACGTACGCCGGCGCGATGTGGAGCATCCCCTCCACAACCGCGAAATCGCAGTACGGGCAGTGCTTCTGGCAGAAGGGAATGTGGACGTAGATGCCGATCTGCGTGTCGGGATCACGGATCGGCACGTCCGCGATTGCATCTGGAGTTGTCGTGAGTAGGGGATGTTTCACACTTCACTGCGTCTCTGCATGATCCGTTGTCACGCGACAAATGCTGGCTGTTGAATCTCCATCGTTTCACCGAACGACTCCGACTCAGGGAGTGCGTCCCCGTCATCGATCATCGCACGGACGTGCATGTCGAGCGCACTGCGGATATTGGATCGCACCTCCTCCAACGTCCGGCCCGTGGCAACACAGCCGGGGAGATCGGGGACATACGCCGAATAATTGCGCGGACCGGACGTAATGACAATCGCGAGACGCATACCCATCACTCCTTATTTCCATCCTGCTTGTTCCTGGATACTTTTCCATGTCTTCGGATCGAGTTCATCGCTCGGATGGCCCGCAACGGTGACTTTGCCGACCCGTGTCGGATGTTTGAACTGCCGATGACTGTCTTCCTGATTCTTGAGATACCATCCATCATCCAGGAGGCGTTTGATCACATCGCGCACTTTCATTCTTTATTCCTCAGCCGCTCTGCTGTCAAGTGCGCGGTAGCGCCAAAAATCAATGAGACGATTCACCGCCCGAACGATCGCGAACGATTGTCTGGAACGCGGCATCGGCGGCGGCGGCATCGGCCTCGGTCGCGGGCCGGTCGCTATACCGCGCGGCGCGGTAGACATCGGTGAGGGAGACGAGGGAAGCGTCGGTTTCCGGAAAGACCGTCGCGAGCGGCGGGACGTGCTCGCGCGGCGCGGCGGAGGGTTTGCGCGGCGCGCCCGCCCGCGCGCCGCGATGCAGGAGCCGGGTGTAGAGCGTGCGGATGCGAATGGTGTGCTGCCAGCGCGGGTCGCCGCGTAAATCGGCCCACGGGTCCGCGTTCCGCCGCCGGAACCGCCCCGCCAGGTTCGCCAGCGCGCCGAGTAGCCCCGCGCCGACCTCGTTCCAGTCGAGCACCGACTCGCGCTCCTCGTTGCCGCGCGGCCGGCGGTTCGGGCGGCGGAAAAAGAACCGGCTCAGCAGCAGGACGATGCCGACGAGGACGAATGCGAGCAGGATGAACCGGATCGAATCCGGCAGCGTTGCCACCTTGTGCGTGTTGTCCTCCGCCACCTGCCGGGGCGTCGCCGCGATGCGCGGCAACTCGACCACATGGCCGCCCGTGATCCGGTTCACGAGCGAACTGAGCACGAGGTAGAAGAGGTACGCGATCCAACTGATGACCGCGATGATTAATTCCAGGACGAAGTTCAGGGCGACGAAGACGGGGTGCAGGATCGCCGTCACCGTTTCGAGGAAGGTGTGCGACAGTAGCGCCGCCGTGAGCAGGCCGACGATCAGGATGAGCGCGACGGGCAGCACGAGCGGGCCGATCCATTGCGGGCCGAGCCGCCCCTGCGACCGCAACCCCTCGACCTGCAACCGCGCCAGCGTCACCGCGCTCAGGGCGAAGAAGAAGAAGCCAACCACCAGGCTGCGGACGTACCCACGCGCCGGTGTGTCGGTCTCCTGCGCGGTCACGGTAAGGATCGTCGTGATCGCGACGACGATCACGCCGACGCGCAGCATCGTGTATGTCGTATCGAGCGAGGGCGTCTCGCGGAACCGGCCGCGCGCCCACACATAGATCGTGATGAGGGTGATGAGCCACACGGAGCCGTTCGCCGTCGTTGGCCGGAAGATGTACGCATACCCCGCCTCGCGCAGCCATGCCGGGTCCCACGGCGCGTACTGACGGAGCGCGGAGAGATAGACGAACGCCGCGAGTGTGAGCACGATGCCCGCGCCAATCGCCACCTCGTAATCGGGACTCCAGAGTTGGAACGCCTCGACGACGCGCGGGATGACCGCCGCCAGCACCATCACGGCGAGGATCGCCAGCGGGTGGATGCCGCCCGCGCCATCGGCCCCGATCGTCCCCGGCGACTCGACCAGCCCCGCGACGAGCGCGACGAGCATCGACTCGGCGGCGATCAGCGCGAAACTGAGCGACGCCCCGCGCCAGTCCCATGTTTGGAGCAGCCGCCCAAGATAACTGTTCAACCCGCCGCCGCCTCCGTCCCGTTTGGCGCGGTTTTCGTCGCCGCCTCCACCGCCTGCCACGGGAGGCGATGGACGAGCACCCCCGCGATGCCGGGGTCGTCCACGAAGCCGAGCGCGACGATGACGAGGCGCAACCCGCGCGCGACGAGGGTCGCAAGCGCCGTGCGGAGCGCGTCCGTCATCGTCATCGTGACGACGATCACCGTGCTACCCCACGGGAAGCGGGGCGATTCCTGCGCCAACGTCCCCGCGATGCTGACATACGTGAACGGGGTGAGCCGCGCCAACCCTTCGAGGATGCGCGCGAACTGGTCGTCCCGCCGTCCGGGCGGGACGCGCAACGTCTGATCCGTCTGCGCCAGCAGCCCGTTCGCGAAGATGCCGACGGCGAACTTCTCCGTGTCCGCCCACTGCGCGATCGACGCCGCGACGCTGATCGCCCGCTCCAAATGCTCCTGATCGATCCCCTCGTAGTACCGCTGGATGGTGTCGAGATTGAGGAAGATGGCGATTTGCAGGTTCGCGGTCGGCTCGTGGACCTTCGTCTGGTAACTGCCCGCGCGGGCCGATGCCTTCCAGTGGATCGCCTTGAATGGGTCCTCGGGCCGGTACTCGCGCGTGCCGATGGTCCGCGTCGGGTCGGTGATGACGGTGCGGCGCACATTCGTCTCGCCGAGCAGATGGCGGGGCGGCAGGCCGAGGTCGGCGAGCGTCACGAGGCGGGGGTAGACCGTCAGGTATTGCTCGCCGGGCAGGAGACGCCGGTGCGAGAAGAACCCGAAGGGGTCGCCGGCGCGGACGGTGACGGGGCCGACGCGGTAGTAGCCGCGCTGCGGGCAGTGGAGCGTCAGGTGCCAGGTGATCCGCTCGTACCAGCGGAGCGCGGTGAAGAATGAGACGATTTGCGTGCCCGGCGATTCGGACTGGAACGCCTCCCAGTCTCGCACTTGGACGCGCGCCGCGATGGCATCCTCCACGCGCACCCACGGCATCGGCAGCAATTTCTTGTTCGTCATCCGCAGCGTGAGGCGCAGTGACTCGCCCGCGAAGCAGCGATCCGCGTCCGTGCGACGCTCGAAGACGAGGCGGTCGAGGACATGCGCGTTCCAGAACCACGAGAGCGCGAGGGTCAGGAGCGTGATCGTGCCGATGACCGTCACGGCGGGCTGCCCGAGGATCATCCCGAAGAGGATGACGACGATTGATCCCGTCACCCACGCCTGACCGTAGATCGCCCCCGTGCCCATAGATCAGACCGCCTCGACCGGCACCGGCACCTGCTCCACCACCTCGCGCAGGATGCTCTCGATGTTCCGGCCCCGCAAGCGGCTCTCGGAGGAGAGGATGACGCGGTGCGTCAGGATCGGCGCCCAGAGCGCCTTAACATCCTCCGGTGTCACGTAGTCCCGGCCACGGACGGCGGCATACGCCTGCGACGCCCGATAGAGGCCGAGCGAGCCGCGCGGCGATGCGCCGAGCGCAATTGAGTCGTGCGTGCGCGTCGCGCGGACGATGCGGGTGATGTAGAGGCGCAGTTCGTCATCGACGTGGACGGCGCGCACCTCGGCCTGCATCGCGGGGAAGTCCGCGATCTCGCCGACGGGTTGGAGGTCCGCGAGCGGGTGTGCGCCCTGAAAGCGCGTCAGGATCGCTGCCTCGTCGGCTTCATCGGGATAGCCGATCTTCAGTTTGAGGAAGAAGCGGTCCAGTTGCGCCTCCGGCAGCGGGAATGTCCCCTCCAATTCGATGGGGTTCTCCGTCGCAATGAGGAGAAAGGGGCGCGGCAGCGGGATCGTCTCATTATCGACCGTCACGGTGCGCTCCTCCATCGCTTCGAGGAGCGCGGATTGCGTGCGCGGCGTGGCGCGGTTAATCTCGTCCGCCAGCACGATATTGCCGAAGATCGGGCCGGGGCGGAACTGGAACTCCTGCGCCCGCTGGTTGAAATAGGTGAGGCCGCTGATGTCGGAGGGGAGAAGATCGGGCGTGCACTGGATGCGCCGGAAATCCCCGCCGATCGCGCGGGCAATCGACCGCGCCAGCGTCGTCTTGCCGACGCCGGGCACGTCTTCGAGGAGAATATGCCCCTCGCACAGCAACGCCACGAGCGCGAGGTCGATCACCGCGCGTTTGCCCACCATCACCTCGCCCACACGGTCCAACACCGCGTCGGCATACTCCTGAACACGCCCCACTGGCCCTGCTCCTTCCTGCCTTGCGTACACCTGAGTGTACCAGAAGTGACGGCGGGGAGGAGAAGCCGGAAGCTCGTCTTAGTGTCTACTCAGACGAGGTAGTCGAGCATGTGCGATACTCTCTGTCATGCAAGCACCTCTTTTCGTTCGTCCACTGACGGACAGCGAACGCGACACCGTGACGGCGGGATTGCGCTCCCCGCCGCCTTCACCCTGCGCCGGTGCCAAATCCTCCTCGCTTCCGCACGACAGGAACACGTTCCCGCGATTGCTCGCGCCCTCGGCTGCAACACCCAGACCGTCCGCAACGCGATCCATGCCTTCAACCAGTCGGGGCTGGACGCCCTGACCGCGGGATCGTCTCGCCCGCAGCGGATCACCGCCGGCGGCAGGTGGTTGAAGATGACGGGATCGCGACCGCGCCTCCGCACGCGCTGCGCGCTGCACGGGCAGCACCCCACGCAGCCAGGGCAGAGCAGTGACGCAGTGGAAGCAACGGCACGCGGCTGGAACCGGGCACCGACGCCGTTTGTCTGGGGAGGACGACGCGCAGCGCGACGGGCGCGAGCGCGGGCACGATACCACACGGCAGGAGGGTCAGGTGCGCGGGTACTGCGACCGATTCGCAGGCGCGAGACGATCACTGAGCAATGGCGCTACGCATGACAACTGACCCACTAGACATTTAGCTGCTTGGCTCAAGACGTAAGATGCTGCAAAAGAAAGGCGAGCGCCGCCGCCGCGAGTATCGCCGCGACGATGACGAGAAGCACGATCAGCGCGGCGATAGCGATTCTTGTGCGAGCGACGTGGGAGGTCGATCTGACGGAGGGCCGTTTTGGGTCGTTCATGCCGAACTTCCATACTGGCGTGTTTCCGCGATGAATCCGCCTTCGAGCCATTCCCGCAGCGCCCCGAGGCAGGGGACAGCATCGCCCTCGTCGCAGAGGCGAGCGTCGTACGTCAGGCCGATGGTGGCGACGGAGCGGATCGCGATTGCCCCATCAACGACCATCGGTACCGCACGCACGCCGTCCACGCCGAGGATGGCGGATTGCCCCGGCGGGATGATCGGCGCGGAGCGGAGGGTGCCGAACGGGCCGGGGTTCGTCACGGTGATCGTACCGCCCTGAATGTCCGTGATGGTGAGGCGGCGCTCTCGCGCCGCACTAATGACGCGATGCAAGGCCCGCGCCAGCCCGACGACCGAGAAGTCTTCCGCATGATGGACAATGGGCACGTGCAGCCCGTCGTCCGTCGAAACCGCGACGCCGATGTTGAGCGCGGGCAGCGTCTCCGGTCCCTCCGCCATCCAGCGGCTGTTCACGCGCGGGTATCGCCGCGCCGCCACGACTATCCCGCGCAGGATGAATGGCATGTACGTCAGCGGCACGCCATGCTCCGCCTCGAACGCCGCGCGCATCGCCGCCCGCGCGCCGATCAGCGCGGTCCAGTCCACGGTGGTGTACACCCGCTCCATCGGCGCCTCGCGGATGGTGCGCATCAAATTCTCCGC
>JBBSII010000167.1:0-8288 GCA_038232175.1 Thermomicrobiales bacterium | reverse complement strand
GCGCCACTTCCACGCCGTTCACCACGCAACTGAGCCGGTTGGCCCGCACCATGACGCGCGGCATGTTCGTGGCGTCCGGCCCCGTCTTGATCGCCTGGGAAGGCGTCCAGTCGATCCGCGCTACATTCCCTTCGCCGCCGGGGCGCTGCTGGAAGAGGCCGAAATTGCCGTCCCCGCGCACGAGGAAGGTGAGGAATTGCTGCTGGTCGTTCGCGGAGACGTAGTTGAAGAGGAAGAGGATGCCGCCGCACGATCCCTTCGGATCGCCCGTAAGCCGCAGCTCCGTTTCCGCCATGAACTGCGGTGCGAGCATCACATCCTTCGGGATCCAGTCGCCCCAGGAGAGCAACCCCTTCCCGTCCGGCTTCTTCGAGACGCGCACGGTATACACGCCATTCTCCAGCGTGCGGGCAGATTGCTCCACGGTGATGACATTCCACTGATTCGCGTCTGCCATGTCCGCCGCGACGGCTTTCGGGGAGAACGTCGGCAGCGGCGCGGGTGGTCTCGTCGGCAGCGGTGTATTGGTCGGCGAGCGGATCGGTGTGACGGTCGCCCCTGTCGGCGGTGTGGCGATGGGCGCGATGGAAGATATCGCGCCGACGGTCGGCGTCGCGCCCTGCCGCGCAACGGGGGTCGCGGTGCCAGTATCACCGCTGCGGTCGCGGAGCAGAAAGAACGCGCCGCCGCCCGCGCCGCCGACGAGGACAAGCCCGCCCAACCCGGCGAGCACCGCGCGGCGCCCGCTGGACTTCGGCTTCGCAGCGACCGGCGCGGGCGTGGGGAACGGGGCGTACGCCGGTGGCGCGGGCGCCACCGGTGGGGGCCAATACGACGTCGCTTCGGCGGGCGCTCCGGGCGGTGGCGCGGGCGCGAGCGTCCCCTCGATGGCCTCGATCGCTGCGGCGACATCGCGCATCGTCGGGTAGCGGTCTTCCGGCCGCTCTGCCATCATCCGCTCGATGAGCGCCGCGACGGGAGGCGGCGCCCCCAACCGCGCCGCCACAGCGTTCGTGTGTTGCCGATCGTATGGCGCGCCCATCAGCATCTCAGAGAGGACGACAGCGAGGCTGTACTGATCGCTCGCGGCCGGGATGTATCCTGTTGTGCCGATCTGTTCGGGGCTGAAGTAGCGCGAGACAGCGGGCACGCCGGTGTTGGTCATCGTTTCGTCCGCGAGGTCGTCGATTTGCGCGCCGCCGAAGCCTCCGACCTTCGCCCGACCGTCCGCCGCGAAGAGAATATGCGCGGGACTCACGCCCCGGTGGACGAGGCCGACATTGTGCGCCGCCTGCAGGCCGCGCGCGCTGTCCGCCGTGATACGCAGGGCATCGAGGAGGGGCAGCGGGCCGTGGCTGATGCGCGCCGCGAGCGTGCCGCCGGGCAGGAATTCGCGGATCAGATAGGGGATCGCGGCCGCATCGCGCTGGAGGTCGTAGACGGCGACGAGATGCGGGTGGTTCCCGATGCGCGACCCCGCTTCCAATTGGCGACTGAGTTGTTCATCGACGGCGCTGCGGGCCGCAGGGTCGCTGATGAGCGCGAGTCGGAGCGTCTCGATAGCGACCGTGGCGTTCGCTTGCGGGTCGTACGCCATAAGCGTGGCGCTCAAATCATCCTCGCTCTGGACGCCCTGCACCTGGTAGCGACCGAGCAGGGGCGCGGGCATCTCGTGGCCGTATTGGTCGACGATCATCGTTCTCTCTCCGTTTCCGCGTGCCGCGCCTGGTGCGATCGCGATACCCCTGTGCAGACAAAAAGACGACGCAAACGGTGGGAAGTTCCGTCACGGCGACCCGTGCGAACTTCCGTACTGCGGGATCGAGGGGCGTGCGACATACCGTCAGTATAGCGCGGCCCTGCCACCGGTGATACCTACGGCGGATATTGCGTCCTCCTATGAAACGATCTATCATCTCTCTAAAGATACAATCGCATCCTCGGCGGTGCGTATGTGACGCCAATCGTTGTACGGGCTTCCGCGACGTAGCGGGGGAGCCATCGGTGTAGAGCGTCATCGGCGCCGCAACGTCGGTATCGTGCCGCCGACCACAACGGAACCGCTTCACGTACAGGAGCGTCCTATTCAACAGAGCGCGACGCCGAATGTCGGAGACGCATGGGAGAGCAGAGGCCGCCGTGCCGGGATGATGCCCGTCATCCCTCGGGAGCCTTCAGGACGCCGCCGGGGTGTGCCGTACCGTTGAGCGATGTGCGCCGGTGCGGATTCGCGAAGTGGGGGGACCGATGGGGAGCAGTAGCACGCTGGAAATTGCACTCTTTGGCCGTTTGAGCGTCCAGAGCGCGGGCCGATCGTTGCCACAGTTCCCGAGCGGGAAGGTCAAGCATCTCTTCGTGTATTTGCTCCTCAACCGCCACGCCGTCCACCCCCGCGAGCAACTCGCGGGGCTTTTCTGGGGCGATGAGGACGATCAGCGGGCGCGGCACTGCCTCAATACTGCCCTCTGGCGGCTTAATCGTATCCTCGCGCAGTCCGGCGCGGGATCGGCCGCCTATCTCCGTATCGACGCGCAGAGCATCGGCTTCAACACGGCGAGCGATTTCCAGCTGGACATCGACGAGTTCGAGGGCCGCTGCATGCTCGCGGAGCAGATCGGCCCGGGCGCGCCGGACAAGCGGGCCGCGCTCTACCGGCAAGCAATCGCCTGCTACCGGGGGGACCTGCTCGTGGACTGCTACGAAGACTGGTGCCTGGTCGAGCGCGAGCGCTTCCGCTGCCTGTATACGCGCACGCTCGGGCGGTTGCTCACCTACTACGCGGCAGAAAGCGAGCATGATGCCGCGATCGATTGCGCCCGCCGCATCCTCGCCTGCGATCCGTTGCACGAAGAGGTCCATCGTGACCTGATCGGGCTTTACCTCGCCATCAACCGGCCCGCAGACGCGCTTCGACAGTACCGCACATGCGAGGGACTGCTCGCGCGGGAGCTTGCGGTCGAGCCGATGCCCGAGACGCGCGCGCTCCTCACGCGCATCATCGGCGCGACGGCGCAATCGGAGCGCCGAGTGCGCGCGCGCACCAGTGTCGCAGCCGTCGCGCTGCTCACGGATGACACGCTCACACAGAAGTTGAACATCGCGACCGTGCGGCTGCACGAGGCAGTCGACACGTTCGACCGGGGCCGGATGCAGTTGCAGGAGGCGACCACGCTCATCGAGGAGGTGATGAACGGGATCGGGGACGAAGGTGTGGCTCCCGCCGATACCGAAATCACCTGGCCGGGAGCGGCCGAACAGCTGCAACACGCGGCGGTGCTGCTCGATGATGTCGTGCAAAATTTCGGGCTTGTGCTCGGAGCGACCAATCACGACGCGGTGACACTCCGCTCTCCCTAAAGAGCGGCGGCTTCTTGGCTGCGACTCGGATTGCGACAGGGCGACCTCGCCGCCGTGCTCAATGTGAGCGACAAGACGGTGAAAGCGTGGGAGCGGGGGACGAATAACCCGAGCGGCCCGGCGCTACGGCTCCTACAAATCGCCGAGCGCCATCCCGAGACCCTCCTCGCGATGGATGCGGATTGACGACAGCGTCAGCGGCGCGTGGTGATGGGTGTGATGCTCCCGTGTTTCCGATCTGCTTCACTGCGGTCACGCGGTCTCTTCCGCCCGGTAGCACGGTGATCGCGGCGCGGTGTGGCGATCACCGCCTTTGATGTGACCACAAGGAATACGCTCATGTCGCTGAGTGAGCAGAGCCATGCATTCGTCATCAAGATCTGGCATGAGCGACGCGACATCATCGGCGCCGAACCAGTCTGGCGCGGCTCGGTGAATGATGTCCAGGGCGGGCCGCGTGTCTACTTCAACTCCCTCGCGACATTGTGCGGGTACCTCGCGCGGCATGCCGGGATCGGAGACTGCTGGCTGGATACGGATGAAGAGATCCCCCATGCGCCCCGGCTGTGATGGCGCGGGCGGCCACCGCCCGTATAAAGAACAGGCAAGCACATGAGCAGCGCGCTGGCGATCGCATCGATGACCTACGTACTGAAAAGCCTCCTCGATAACCGGCTCGTGCAATCCGGCGTGACCGCGAGCGTGGGCGAGGTGACGGTCACGGCGCTCCCGCCGGACCGGATCACCACCGGGGCGGACGAGCGCAGCCAGATTAATCTTTTCCTCTACCGCGTGACGCCCCACACCGCCTGGCGCGGCGCGCGCATCGGCATCGGCGAATTGCCCCATGACACCGTGGTCCCGTCGCTCGCCTTCGATCTCTACTACCTCATCACCGCCTATGGGGAGCGCGACTTCCAAGCCGAAACCCTGCTCGGCTATGCCCTGCAGTTGCTGATGGAGACGCCTGTGCTCAGTCGCGCGATGATTCGCAGCGCGCTCGCGGCCACGACATCTGGCGTATCGGGCGCGGCGCATGAAATGTTCGCCGCCTCCGGCCTCGCCGACCAGGAGGGCGACGTGACGCTGGCGGCAGAATTCCTCAATACGGAGGAGGCGGCGCGGCTCTGGA
Organism: Thermomicrobiales bacterium; assembly: GCA_038232175.1. Taxonomy (GTDB): domain Bacteria; phylum Chloroflexota; class Chloroflexia; order Thermomicrobiales; family JALYUS01; genus JALYUS01. The sequence goes on along the minus strand of JBBSII010000167.1, from coordinate 3,799 downwards.
CTGCGTTGCAGGCGAAATATCGCCCGTCCGCCGCGTACAAGGTCTCCTCGGTGGTCGTCGCGGGCCGGGAGGGGAGGCACGAATGATCGCCACGGCCCCGGCCACCTGGTCGGACACGAACCAGCGCTACCTCGCCGCCGCCGTCGCGGGGCTGCGCGCGCTGCTCGACGCGCGCGCAGCCCCGGATGCGGCCCCCCCCGACCGCGAGGCGTCGGCATTGCCCCCGAACGAATCGGCGGAAGAGATCGCCGCCGCGATGGACGCGCCGCCCGCGCTGGAAGTCCTCCGCCTGATCTTCGGCCTCTCGCCGTTTGAGCGCGATCTGTTGCTGCTCTGCGCCGCGATGGAGTGCGACGCGGCGATCGCGCCGCTCTGCGCCACCCTCAATGGCGACGCGCAACGCGCCTACCCGACCTTCAGCCTCGCGCTGATGGCGCTGCCGGGCGCGCATTGGAGCGCGCTCGCGCCCACCGCCCCATTGCGCCAGTGGCGGCTGATCGAGGTAGGGAGCGGCAACGCGCTCACCCTCAGCCCGCTCCGGATGGACGAGCGCATCCTCCACTACCTCACCGGCGTCCGGTACCTCGATGCCCGGCTCGCCGGGATGGTGCATCTCCTCCCATCCGGCGGCGACCTCGTGCCGTCGCATCGCGTCGTCGCGGAGCGCATCGAGGCAGCCTGGACGCAGGTGGCCCGCCTGCCGCTCCCCTGCATCCAACTCTGCGGCGCGGACGGCGCGAGCCTCCGTGCGATCGCCGTTGCGGCGTGTGACGCGGTGGGCATCCAGGCCCATGCCCTGCCCGTCGAGGCGGTACCGACCAATGGCGACGAGCGGACCGGCTTTATCCGCCTCTGGGAGCGGGAGGCGGCGCTCGGTATGGGGGCGCTGCTCGTTGACACGATGGAACTGGATCGCGCCGACCCCTCCCGCGTGTACACCCTCACCGACATGATCGAGCGCCTGAACGTGCCGCTCCTTGTGATCTGCCGCGACCGCCAGGCCACCGGCTACCGCCCGACGGTCACATTCGATGTCAACGCGCCGGACAGCGCCGAGCAGGACGCCGTCTGGCGCGCCGCGCTGGGTGATCTGACCGATCATCTCAACGGCCATGTGGACCGCCTCGTCTCCCAATTTACCCTGAATGGCACGGAGATTACCGCCGCGTTCGCCACGGCGCGCGGCGTGGCGGATAGCGCCGAACCCGACCGGCTCGGCGAGTTGTTGTGGGATGCGTGCCGCGTCCAGTCCCGCGCCCGGATGGACGATCTGGCGCAGCGGATCACCTCCCCCGCGACGTGGGACGACCTCGTCCTCCCCACGGCGCAGCGGGAGACCCTGCGCGCGATCGCGATGCACGTCCGGCAGCGCACGACGGTCTATCAGCACTGGGGGTTCGCGGGGAAAGGGGAGCGCGGCCTCGGCATCACCGCACTTTTCGCGGGGGCGAGCGGCACGGGCAAGACGATGGCGGCGGAGGTGCTCGCCAACGAGCTGCGCCTTGATCTCTACCGCATTGACCTTTCCGCCGTCGTGAACAAGTACATCGGCGAGACGGAGAAGAATCTGCGGCGTGTCTTCGACGCGGCGGAAGGGGGCGGCGCGATCCTGCTCTTTGACGAAGCGGATGCCCTCTTCGGCAAGCGGAGCGAGGTGCGGGACAGCCACGACCGCTACGCGAACATCGAGGTCAGTTACCTCCTGCAACGGATGGAGGCGTATCGCGGCCTCGCCATCCTGACGACGAACCTGAAAAGTGCGCTGGACACGGCGTTCATGCGGCGTATCCGTTTCGTCGTGCCCTTCCCCTTCCCAGATGTGCCGCAGCGGGCGGAGATCTGGCGGCGTGCCTTCCCCGTCGCCACGCCGACGGAGGGGCTGGACCCCGCGCGGCTGGCACAGTTGAATGTCGCGGGGGGGAATATCAAGAACATCGCCCTCAATGCGGCCTTCCTCGCGGCGGAGGCGCGCGAGCCGGTGCGCATGGCGCATCTCCTGCGCGCCGCGTATGGGGAGTATGCGAAAATGGAGAAGATGCTGACGGCGGGCGAGACGGCGGGATGGCTCGCATGAGCGGCCTAATAGCATCCGAGGAGTTCGTGAAAGCGTCGCGTTGCGGAGATGAAGGAGGAGAGCGATGAGCCAACGAAGTGGGGCGCAACGAAAGCAAAGTCAAGCATCCGCGCCGCAGGCAGCGATGCTAATGCGCGTGCCCATCGGCCCGGAGGGGACGCCCGGTCTCGCCGACGTGGGCGCCCCCCCGATTGTGCAGGAGGCGGCCCCGGCGCCCGCATCCGATCGCGCGCCGGAATCGCTCCAGGAGCAACTGGCGGAGGCCCCGGCGGGCGAGTCGCTCGATTCCGGCGCCCGCCAGTTCCTCGAACCCCGCTTCGGCCACTCCTTCGGGGACATCCGCGTCCATGCGGATGGCGAGGCGGATCGGATGGCGCGCACCGTTGACGCCAACGCCTTCACGCACGGGCAGGACATCTTCTTCCGCTCCGGTATGTACGATCCATCCTCCCCGCGCGGCCTGCAACTGATCGCGCACGAAGCGGCGCACACGATTCAGCAACCGGCCAGTGGGCGCGAGGAGACGGGGGAATCGCTCACGATCAGTACCTCATCAGACTACTCCGAGCGGCAGGCGAGCCAGGTGGCCGCGCAGGCGGTCGCGGGCGGGGCGGTTGATACCGGAATGCTCGGCACGGTCTCCGATGCCGGGCTGATTCAGCGGCTTCCCGACGCGGGTACGGCTGCACTCGGTCCCGGTGCGGCATCCGCTGTAGCCCCTCCCGCAGGTTCTGCACCGCAGTCGTCGGTGCTGCAGCCGACCAGCTATGGCCCGCCAGCAAAATTCGCGGGCAAACTTCCGGATACGGGGTACGGCGTCAATATTGATGCAAGCCCGGTGAACGAGGCGATCAAGAATTTGCCTTGGGCGAAACAGACGAAGGATAATATGACATGGCAAGGGTGGTCCGAGATCGATGCGCTTACGCAGCCGGGCTTCTTGGCGAGGAATCTTGGGACGGCGACGAATGGCGTGCTGAGCCAACCCTTGAAGCCCGACGCCGGCACCTTGATGAATTATGATTATCGAATCGAGATCCGGGCGAGGCTTGAAGATCTCAAGTACATAAGCGCGGATGGCGTGATGAGCACGCAGATCGGGGCCAGCGGCGCCACCCTCCAAGCTGCGGGCCAGACCAGCAGCGGCCAATCGGCTTCGCTGACTGCCGGAAAAGGTGGCGAAGGCAAACCATCGCTGGGTGGAGAAATCGGCCTCGAGAATGCACAGCAGCAGGGGAGCAGCGTCCAGCTCACAGGGACTACGCAGCGCATTACCAGCGCGCAGGCCACCGTGCTCTTTTCGTGCGCCGTCCAATTGGACATTATCGTCTATCGAGTCTCGCACGTCACGACCGTTGGTCTTGTCGGGTCTTTGGGGGTTGCCGGTGCCATAAGTGCTTTGGCAGGGGATCGTACGAACAGCGTCAACATAACCACTACCGCGACCGTGCGTATGCTGGTGAGCGAGTGCACCCCGCAGTATTCTCTCTAGGACGAACGGCGCAGTCTCACTTAGAGCTTATCCGGAAACCGGTAAACTGGGTGCGTGAATCGTTGTGGAAAGGAGTCATACATGGCACGCACCAAGCCTTGGGAAGTTAGTGATGCACTCTGGGAGCGCGTCGCGCCCCTCGTTCCTCGCGCGGCCTCCCATGCGAAAGGCGGTCGTCCCCGCGTCGCCGATCGTCCGATCTTCGCCGCGCTCATCTATCTCTTGCTCACCGG
>JBBSII010000166.1:0-8344 GCA_038232175.1 Thermomicrobiales bacterium | reverse complement strand
TCATGATGAACACCGCGCACGGTCGCCTGAAGGATCGCAACCTCGCCCGCGACCCGCGCATTTCGATCTGCATCGAGGACGGCCAGCGGTTCGTCACCCTGCGCGGCGCCGTGACACTGAACGACGAGATTGAGACGGCGCAGGCGGACATCAAACGGCTCGCGGCGCGCTATTCCGGGGCGGAGCAAGCCGAGAAGTCCGCAGCGAACTTCCGTAAAGAGCATCGCATCACGCTGCGCATGAAGATCGAAGGCGTCATGGAGCGGGGGTTCTAGACGAGTTCGAGGTTCGGGGTTCGGAGTTCGTGGAACCCGCTTCTCGAACCCCGAACTCCCCAGCAGGAGGTAGGACAATGGGCTTCATCGGATACTCGGCATCACTGGAACAGTTCCACCCGAACGACCTCGTGCGCTGGTGCCAGGAGGCAGAGGATGTCGGCATGGGCGGCGTCTTCGCCTCGGAGCATTTCCACCCGTGGACGCCGGAGCAGGGGCAGGCGGCCTTCGTCTGGACGTTCTTCGGCGCGCTCGGCCAGGCGACGAAGACGATGCGCTTCGGCACGGGCATCACCTGCCCGACGTTCCGCTTCCACCCCGCCGTCGTCGCGCACGCCGCCGCGACGACGGAGGCGATGTTCCCCGGCCGCTTCTACCTCGGCCTCGGCAGCGGCGAGGCGCTCAACGAGCACATCATCGGCGGTGTCTGGCCCGAAGCGCCGACGCGGCTGGCGATGATGACCGAGGCGGTCGAGATTATCCAGAAGCTCTTCACCGGTAAGGTCGTCAAGCACAAGGGTGACTACTTCACCCTCGAATCCGCGAAACTCTACACGATGCCGGACGCCCCGCCGCCGATCTACATCGCCACCGCCGGCCCGATCACCGCGCAGCGCACGGGCAAGACGGTCGATGGCCTCATCACCGTCGGCGCGGCGGACGATAAGATCAAGGGGCTGTTCGAGCGGTTCGAGCGCGGCGCGCGGGAAGCGGGCAAGGACCCGTCCACGATGCCGAAACTGATCCAGATTCACACCTCGTGGGCGGAGACGCAGGAGGAGTGCGTCGAGAACGCGATGAAGGAGTGGCCGAACGGCGGGATGCCGTGGCCGAAGGCGGACGTGAAGAACCCGGAGGATTTCCAGGCGATGGCGAAGTACATCCGCCCGGAGAACTTCAAGAACCGCGTGCTGATGACGTCCGACTGGGAGCAGCACCGCGCCCATGTCCAGAAGTACATCGACCTCGGCTTCGACGAGATTTACGTCCACAACGTGGGCCGCAACCAGTCGGAGTGGATCGATGGGATGGGCAAGCACGTCATCCCGAACCTGAAGTGGCCGGAGATGGCCATTGCACCGGCAGCGGCGGCGGTCGCGGGCGGGGCGGCGTGAACATCGTTGCGCTCGCGGGGGGCGTCGGCGGGGCCAAACTCGCCGACGGCCTCTACCGCGTCCTCCCACCGGATACGCTGACGATCATCGGCAACACCGCCGACGATCTGGAGCTGTTCGGCGTCCACATCAGCCCGGACCTCGACACCGTGATGTACACCCTTGCGGGCCTCGCGAACCCCGCGACCGGCTGGGGCGTCGTGGACGACACATTCACGACGCTCGCGATGCTGGAGAAGTACGGCGAGGACGTCTGGTTCCGGCTCGGCGACGCCGATTTCGCCACGCACCTGAAGCGCACGGCGGGTTTGCGCGCGGGGCAGCGGCTCACCGACGTTACGGCGGCGCTCACCGCCCCGCTCGGGATGCGCGCCCGCCTGCTGCCGATGTGCGACGAGCGGGTCGGCACTGAGGTCGAGACGCCGGAAGGGTGGCGCGACTTTCAGGACTACTTCGTGCGCCGTCGCCACGCGGATCGCGTGACCAACGTGCGGTTCGCGGGCATCGAGCAGGCACGGCTGACGCCGGAGATCACGGATGCCCTCGCGACGGCGGACGCGATCATCTTCTGCCCGTCGAACCCCATTGTCAGCATCGGCCCCATCCTCGCGGTGCCGGGGCTGCGGGATGCGCTCGTCGCCAGCCCCGCCGTCAAGGTCGCCGTCTCCCCGATCATCGGCGGGAAGGCGCTCAAAGGCCCGGCGGATCGGATGCTCGCGGAGCAAGGAATGGAAGTCTCCGCGTTCGGGGTCGCGCAGGGATATGTTGGGTTGCTCGACGCGATGGTCATTGACACGCTCGACGCTGCGCTCGCACCGCGCATCGACGCGCTCGGCATGGCGGTGCAGATCGCGCAGACGGTGATGCAGGACACGGAAGACCGCGCGCAGTTGGCGCGCGCGGTGCTCACCTTCGCGGAGTCGCACGCGACGCGGCAGCCGGTGGCGTAGCGGTGCGTATCCATGCCCTCATCCCGGTCAAGGACCTCGCGCGCACGAAGAGCCGCCTGACGCCCCCCTTCACGGAGGACGAACGCGCGGCGTTGACGCTCGACATGCTCCGGCACGTCATTGTGGCGGCGCATGAATCGGGTGTGCTGGCGCGAATGACCGTCATCAGCCCCGACCCCGCCGTTCTCGCACTCGCGCAAGAGAAAGGCGCGTCGGCGCTGCCGCAGCGGACGACCGGGCTGAACCCTGCGCTCGATGAGGGGCGCGCCGATGCCATCGCGCGCGGGGCGGAGGCGGTACTGATTCTGCCCGCCGACCTGCCGCAGCTGCAACCGGGAGAGATTGTCGGCTTGATCGCGGCCCTTCCTCCGCCGCCCGCCGTCGTCATCGCACCCGACTACACGGGGCATGGCACGAATGCGCTCCTCGTCGCGCCGCCGGATGCGCTCCCGTTCCTCTTCGGCGTGGGGAGTTTCGCGCTGCACGTCGCCGCCGCCGACGCGCGCGGGGTGTCGTATGCGATTGTTCGCGCGCCGGGCATTGCCGGGGATGTCGATACCCCCGATGATGTGCGGGAACGAGTTGGCAGCGCGAAGATGGGGATGAACCACAGAGGCACAGAGTGCGCAGAGGAGATAAGAGGAGAACATTGACGGTTTTCTAGATAGGACTTACGCGGTTGGGGCGATTTCCCCGGTGGTGGCAGGCTAAAGCCCGCCACCACCAGATTGCTCTCGCGAACTGCGTTACTCCTACCAGAGCCAGTCGCAAAAACCGTCCCCTCCCCTCTCCATCGCCGAACGGGTCTGCCACATACCGTAAACTTCGGGCGATGGAGAGGGGCCGGGGGTGAGGAATTGAGACCGGCTCCACAGGGGAGGCACCTGATGAGTGTGGAAATTACCGGCGTCATGGGAATTGGCGAAGTGCCGCCAGGGGCCGATGTGGCCGCGCTGATCGCGGGCGCGACACGCGCGACGCCACTCCGCGACGGTGATGTCGTCGTTGTCACGCACAAGATCGTCTCCAAAGCCGAGGGGCAACTCGTCGATCTGCGCACCATCGACCCTTCCCCGCTCGCGGTGCAGATCGCCGGGCAATGGGGCAAGGACGCGCGACAGGTCGATGTCGTGCTGCGCGAGAGCGTGCGGATCGTGCGGATGGAGCGGGGCGTCATTATCAGCGAGACCCGCCACGGCTTCATCTGCGCCAATGCCGGCGTGGACGCCTCGAATGTCGCGGGGGAGACCGTCTGCCTCCTGCCGCGCGAGCCGGACGTCTCCGCCGCCCGAATCCGCTCCGGGATCAAGGAGCGCGCGGGCGCGGATGTCGCCGTCATCATCTCCGACTCGTTCGGGCGGCCGTGGCGTAATGGCATCATCAACATTGCTATCGGCGTCGCCGGAATCCAGCCGCTCACGGACTACCGAGGCCAGACCGACCCGTACGGCAACGACCTGCGAGTCACCGTCCTCGCCATCGCGGACGAACTGGCGAGCGCGGCGGAACTCGTGATGGGAAAGGTGGAGGCGGTGCCCGTCGCGGTCATCCGGGGCTACGCCTACGACCACGCCGAGGGCACAGGCCACGACCTCATCATGGACCCCACGCGCGACCTCTTCCGCTGAAACGTGCCGGTATGACGCCACTGTAGGTTCCCTCGGATCAGGAGCGGCGCATCGGCCAACCCGCGCGCCGTCAATCAATGGGCTGTCCGCACTCGGTAGCACGCGACCCCGCACGACGCAACGCCACGCGCCTACGAATCGCAGGCGGCAATACTCTACTTGCGCCCGCCAGCGCATCAAGGAACGCACCTTGCGGTGATACGACTCGGACGATCATGCGGTGCCGCAACATTTATCATGCTGGAAGGCGCGCTCGATGCATCACGCCCTTGATCCATACCGCTCCGAGCGGATTCCTTCTTTGTCCCTCTCACGCGCTCCTTCGGACCTGTTCATTCCCACACCTCCGGCCCGCGCGTGCGAGATGTGCGTCGTTGTGCCGGTTCGCGACGAAGCGCGGATGCTCGCCGGGACGCTCCGCGCGCTCGCCGATCAGTGCGACCTGCACGGTGCGCCATTCGATCACGCCCGCTACGAGGTCATCGTCTTCGCGAACAATTGCACGGACGATTCCGCAGCGCTCGCCCGCGCATTCGCCGCGCGTCATCCACTCCTCGCGCTCCACATCGTCGAGCGAACCTTTCCTGCGGGCGAGATTCACGTCGGGCGCGCGCGGCGAATGCTCATGGATGCGGCATGCCGCCGCTTGGCATCGGACGAGCGACGCGGCGTGATCGCCTCAACGGATGGGGACACGCGGGTCGCGCCCACCTGGATCGCGGCGACACTGCGCGAGATCGCGCGGGGGGCGGACGCCGTCGGCGGCCGAATCCTGACCGAAGTCCCCGAAAACACGGTGGCGGGCCGACTGACCCGACAGTACCATCTGCGCGATGTCGGCTACCGGCATCTAGTCGCGGAGATGGAGAGTCTGCTCGACCCCGATCCGTACGATCGCTGGCCGCGACATCACCAGCATTTCGGCGCGAGCCTCGCCGTGACCACCGAGGCATACATACGCGCAGGCCGGTTGCCGGTTTTACCCGCTCTGGAGGATGTCGCGTTCTATCACGCATTGCGGCGCGTCGATGCGCGCGTGCGGCACAGCCCCGCCGTGCGCGTCCGCACGTCGCCCCGGCTGACGGGACGCACCGCCATCGGGCTTGCCCAGCAGTTGCGCGAATGGACGACGATGGGGCACACCGGACAGCCGCATCGGGTGGAATCCGCCATGGCGATTGAGGCCCGCGTGCGTGCCCGTTATGCTCTCCGCCGGTTATGGCGCCAGGCCGATGGCGAACACACGGACGCCGATCGCGCTATCGCCACCGTAGCGAGCGAACTCGGCATCGAGCCTGCATGGCTCAGAAACCGCCTCGCACAGCCGCAGGCGTTCGGCGCGCTGCTCGAACAGGTCGAGGAGCGGCAAGCGGCGGCGGAGATTTGGATGCGGCGTTGGCCACCCGCCGAAATCACCGAAACGGTGCACGCTCTGCGCGTCCGGCTCTCCGCTCTCAGGAATTGCGCGACGCCGTCAGCGGCGCACGAAGAGATCGAGCCGGTAGCGCTCGCCGCGCTCGCCCGTGAGGAGCTGCAACTCCGGTTTCGCCCGCGCGATGAACGCCTCGTGCACGGCGTCGCCGGTGAGCGGGTAATCCGCGACATGGGGAGTCCAGTGGACGAGCAGCAGATGACCGCCGGGTAGGAGATGCGCGACAATCGCGCGTTGTGCGGCGATCAGGTCCGCCATTGACCAGTAATAGCCCACCTCGGAGACGAGCGTCAGATCGAAGGACTGCTCCGGGTACTCCTGTGGCACCCGCATCTGCGCGAGCCGGACCTGCGGTAGATTGGCGCATCGCACCCGCGCGCGGTGGAGTGCCCGTTCGGAGACATCGACCGCGAGCAGGGCGTCGCACCGTGCGGCGAGGCGCTCGGTGAGCACGCCGATTGAGCAACCGATCTCAAACGCGGCACGGTAGCGCGACACGGGCAACGCCGCCAGTGTCGCGTCATACTTCGCGGCTTCGTATGCGCTCGTCTCGAACTCCCAGGGGTCATCGTGCGCGTCGTAGATCGCATCGAAGTACTCGGGTAGCAGCGACGCATCGGGTTGCTCAGTCACCATCACCCTCCCAGAGTTGATCCGCACGCCCCATTTGCTCCAGGACATACTGGCCTGCGCCCGCGAGCGCGGCATCCGGGGCGGGTTGGCGCAGGTAGAGCGTGAGATCGCGGATGATCCGCTCGAACGGGTAGGGTGGCAGCAAGCCTCGCGCGCCGACCGCCTGCTCCGCGAGCCGCATGACATCGAGGCAGATGCGCTCAATCGCGGTGCGCGCCATGTTGACGTGGGCGACGAATGGCGCGTCGGCCTCCCCACCGCCCGCGAACGCCGATCGGTCCGCCACAGTGGCCGCGCCACGCAACCAGAGCGCGCCACTCTCCACCGCAATCGCCATCTCGCCCACGCGGGCGCGCTGGTACGGATCACCCGTCCGGTTGAGATCGCGGAGGTAGGCGCGCGTCGCGTCGAGTAGCGCCATCGCCCCGCCGAGTTGGACGGCGGCGAAACGGATCGCGCCGCCGGAGAACCAGGGTTGCCGGTAGTAGTCGCCGGGCGCGCCGATCAAGGCGTCCTTCGCCAATTCGACACCATCGAACGCGATCCGGTAACTCCCGGAGGCGCGCATCCCAAGCGGATGCCACGACGACGGATCGATCCGCGCCACCGCCCGCTCCATCGGCACGAGGCACATCTGCCAACCGCCATCGGGCAACGCACCGTTGACCATTGGCCGCGCCACACGCCCCGCGCCGGATGCGAATGTCTTCGCGCCTGTCATGCGGTACATCGCGTCCGTTCCCGGCGTGAGCCGCACCCCATCGGTTGCCTCCGTGTTCCACACACCGAAGAGCAGGCTCCGCTCGCGTACATCGGCGGCTGCAGTAGATACCTGCGCCGCTGTGCCGAAGCGACAGAGCAGGTGCAGTGCGTTCACATGCCCCTCGTACAACCTCCCGACCGAGAGGTTGCCGCGCCCAAGTTGCGCGAGCAGTTCGAGGAGCGGCAGGGTTGCCCCCGGCACGCCCCCAAGATCGGCCCCACCAAGCGCGCGGGGCAGCGGCGCGGCGAGGAGGCCAGCCGCCGCGATCCGCTGGAACTCCTCCTCCGGGAACGCATCATCGCGGTCGATCACCGCCGCATGCGCGGCGCAATACTCCGCGATGTCGGCGGCTTGAGCGACGAGTACGCGCCATTCTTCGTGGGATGTGGCACTCGCGGACGCAACTGAGGAAGATGCTGATGCGGGGATGGCGTCCCTCCGAATTCTTCTGTCACACTGGCGCGTATCGGCGCGCTACACGAATAATGGTACCAGAGCAGGCGGCGCATGGGGCAGTCGTGGACACGAAGAAGTCACATTCCATCGCTTCAATGCCTCATGCGGATGTGGATCGGTGGCGCCCCAATCGTCGCGGGGTGCATCATCGCAGCGCGCACGCCAAGCGCCAGTAGCGCTCGGGGGCAAAAATGTCGTCGCAATCGAGGGGCCAGCAGGAAACAAGCGCGCGCATTTGCGACCGGTACGCGCGAACCGCGCGGCGCTTGGCGCGGTCATCATGGTCAAGCGGCGCACCAATGGGGGTGGCGATAATGCCTTCATGCGCGAGCGCCCTACGTCGCTCCTCAATCGCGCCCGGCACGCGCCGATAGATCGGTTCTTCATAGTCGAACCAGGTGAGGTCCGGTCGGCGGCGCATCACGCCCAACCCCGCCGCGTGGACCAAGGCATGGTCGGGATGGAACAGCCCGAGCGGGATGAAGGCGGTCGTCAGCGCGGTGGCAAGAATCGCCCCCTCCAGAGCGTCGGTGAGCGCCACCTCCAAGGGCGAGCGATCGTGTGCATCATACTGACCGTCGAGGAAGTCGAGCCAGATCGGGCGAGCATCGAGTACTTGCAGCGCGTCCCCATCCTCCTCATGGCGACGCCCAACGACATCATCTCCGGGCTGGAATCCGGCTGCGGCGTCCCAGTCTGTGACGCGATCGTACGATGGTGGTTTGCCCGCGAGAGCGGTAATGACGACCGAGCGTGGATGGGCGGCCAGCAACCGCCCGCAGCCGAAGACCGCGTCGTCGAGATGCGGCGAGATGACGACCACCGGCGCGTCCCTCGAAATATCAGGCCAATCTGCGCGATCCATCACACTTGCCCCTTCACCACTGGGGAAGTATATCGCGTTCGCCATTCTTCCAAGCACGGCCGCCGCAGGACGTGCCGGACTTAGGGAGCGGGAGCGCACCGCCCTGATCCACACCCGTGGCGCGACCGATCCGACGACGCTGCCCGTCGCGCCGCGTGGCTGGCAGGAGCGGACGGTGCTGACCGCGGGTCACCCGACGCCGGTGCGCGTGCGCCGCCGCTCTCTGG
>JBBSII010000165.1:0-8356 GCA_038232175.1 Thermomicrobiales bacterium | reverse complement strand
CGGGATCGGGCAGAACGACAAGGTTGCATCGGGCGGGTTCGACAAGTCCATCCGACTCTGGAACTTCGCGGACGGCGCGACGCTGCGGACATTCACGGGCCACACGGATTGGGTGATGGGCGTCGCCGCGACACCGGATGGGCAAACCCTTGTCTCCGGTTCCAAGGACCGCACCGTGCGCCTCTGGCCGCTCGCGGATGGCGCGCCGCCCGTCGTGCTCTCCGGTCACACCGATTACGTGCATGGGGTCACCGTCTCGCCCGACGGGACGCTGATCGCCTCCGCTTCCGCAGACAAGACGGTGCGGCTCTGGCGTATCGCCTGATTCGTTGCGGTCTATCGGTTTTCTCGGTGGCGGCGGGCTTCAATTCCTCACCCCCGGCCCCTCTCGTACGGAGCCATCGCCCAAAGGCTGCGAATATGCCGAAGTTACGGCGGCGATGGAGAGGGGAGGGAAACGGCTCTGCAATTACTCTGAAGCCCCGCTACTGATGCTACTACTTTCTACGCAGGCATCCCGTCGTCTTCCGCGCGCTGTGACTGTTCCTCGACGGCGTACGGCACATGCGCGTCATTCAGCTTTGTGATCAATCGGACAAGCAGTTCGCCGTCCGCATACGCGCTGACGGGCGAGTGACGATCAACCGTTGTCACGCCCGCGTCGCGGCACGCCTGCAGGAAGGCGCTTTGCGCCTCGTCCACATTGCCGGTCTTGTCGTCCGTGGTTTCTCCCGTGTAGACCGTGTTAAATGCTACGCGCGCCATGTTCAGACCTCCCTTCCATCCGATTCGGTACAGCTCCCGCAGCGGGCGGGAGTGGGACGGCTCGCCACACCGGGCAGCCATCCCCCAATCGGTGATGCAAGAATCAATCCGCTGCAATTGCTTCCCGGCTGGAAGTTGGTAGCCGGGTCGCGGACTCCATCAGCGCGGTCGCGGCGAGGCGACCGCTGGCGACCGCGCCCTCCATGCTGTCGTAGAAGTCCTGCGTGGTGTACCCGCCCGCGAGGAAGAGGTTCGGGATCGGCGTCGCCTGCGCCGGGCGGAGGTGGTCGATGCCCGGTTTCGGCCAGTAAACGGACTGCGGGATGCGCACGATGGAATGCTTGACAATCTGCGCCTCCGGGCCAGTGTCGGGGAAGGTCGCATCCACGTTCGCCTTGACGCGCGCGACGATCTCCGCATCCGTCAGGTCCATCAGATCGCGCGCGGGGGCGACGCAGAACTCCATCCGGCTCTTGCCGCCGTATGCATACTCCGGCGTCGTGTTCGCGAGGTCGGCGTAGACCGGGATGCGACCGTCCGGGCAGAAGAGGATGTTGTCCACGTGTGTCACCTGCCGGTCGAACCAGAGTTGCACGGTGATGACCGGCACGCCCTCGAACTGGCTGAGGCCCGCGAAGTATCGCTCGTCGCGCTTCCACTGATTGGGGATGAGCTGGTTCAACTTGTGCACGGGGAGCGCGAGCAGATACCAGTCGCCCCGCACCACCTCGCCGCTTTCGAGTTCAAAGCCCACGACGCTGCGCCCCGGCGCTTCGTGGATTGCGCGGATCGGCGCGTCGGTGCGAATACGCGCGCCGCGCTTCGTGAGGTAATCCGTCAGCGGGCCGGTGAGATACTCCTGCGGCGACCCCTTAAGGAAACCCATCTTCGATGCATCTGGCTTGCGGAGAAATTCGCCGCAGACATCGAGCACGATTTTCGCGCTCATCTCCTCCGGCGGGAGGAATTTCAGCGCAAGCGCCATCGGCATGAACATCTTCTTCAGCATCCGGTCGGAGATGCCGAACTTGCGGTGCCATTCGGAGTAGGTCAGGCCATCCTGCTGCGCCCGGTACTCCGGCGACCCGAAGAGCATCGGGCCGAGCGCCTTCGCGAGCGAGAGTTTCTCCGGCCAGCTGAAGAAGTGGTTGTTGATGACGGCGGGCAGCAGGTGCAGCGGCGCGGGGAATGGCCCCGTGCGGAAGGAGAACCTTGCCCCCTCGGAGAGTGTGTACGTGAGCACATGTTCCTTCCAGAGGATGTGCTCGTAGATACCGAGTTCGCGCATCAGGTCGAAGATTTCGACGTACGCGCCGAAGAAGACGTGCAGCCCCGACTCGATCCAGTCGCCGTCCGCGTCCCGCCACGCCGAGACCTTGCCGCCGAGAATCGGGCGCTGTTCGAGGAGTTCCACCTGATAGCCGGCGTCCACCAGCCGCTTCGCCGCCGCCAGCCCCGCCAGCCCACCGCCGCCAATCACAACGCGATCGCGCGTCGAAGAAAATTGCATCTGTTCGTTCCCATTCTTGCTTAGCGTTCGTTTCGAACCCTCACCCCCGGCCCCTCTCCATCGCCCAAAATTCAAGGTAGGCATCAGGTCATGGCGGTGATGGAGAGGGGAGAGGACGGCTTCGCAATCGGCTCTCAGTGGTTCTCCCATCATTATAAGTGTACCGCGTCGGCGGGAAATGGATCACTGATGGGGGAAGGAAGTAATACTCTTTCGCGGTGCCCTGTCGTTGTCGATGGTGCCGCCATTGTCCCGTAGGGGCGGTGCTCGAACCGCCCTTCGTGGATCATCGTGGCGCAATGGCGGGATGTCCGGGTGCCCTGCAGGGACGGGGGGCGGTTCGAGCACCGCCCCTACGCAGGCATCACGCCATAACTATCGCGAAAGAGTATAGAGAAGCTCATGCAGCAATAAAAATAGTTGACATCGTACTTCCGGCTTCCGGCTTCCATCTCCCAATGAAGCGACTCCAAAACATTGACATAAGCCGTATCAACTCGTATGATAGACTCAATGAACTACCGGGCGAGATGCTGCTCGTGTAGTGACGGGAGGCACGGAATTCATGCAAGACAAAGGGCCACTGTACGTTATTAGTGTCGCGTCGCGGCTGCTCGCGCTGCACCCGCAGACGCTGCGGAAATACGAGCGGGCGGGGTTCGTCGCGCCGTCGCGGACGGACGGGAACTTGCGCCTCTATTCGCCGGAGGATTTGGCGTTGCTCCGGCAGGTGAAACACTTGGTAGATGAGCGCGGCGTCAACCTTGCGGGGGTCGAACTCGCGCTGATGCTCACGCGCCTCGCCGAGCAACTCATCATCGCGGCGGAGACCGAGGTGAGCACGACGAAACTCCGCCGTGATGTGCACGACACCGCGACGCAGATGCTGCGTCGTTTAGGGAGAGAGAGTGGTGAGTAACGAGTAGCGAGTAACGAGTAACGAGACGGCGTACGTTTCCCCTCGTTACTCGTTACTCGCTACTCGTTACTTCTCGCGACGATAGGAGCGAAGAATGGCACTGAACCGATTCACTGAGAAAGCGCAAGAGGCGGCTCTAGCCGCGCAGGAGATGGTCGTCGCGAAACAGCAAAGCCAGATGGAGCCGGAGCATCTGTTCGTGGCGCTGCTGGCGCAGGAGGGCGGGGTCGTCCCGCAGGTCTTCCTGAAGATGAACCTCAATCCGACGACGCTGCTGCGCGAGGCAGAGGCCGAAGTTGACACACTGCCCCGGCTCTCGTCGCCGGGCAGCGCGAGCGTCTCCGGGCGCGCGCAGAGCGTGCTCGTGCGCGCCTCCGAGGAGGCGGGGAAACTCAAGGATGACTACGTCAGCACGGAGCACCTGCTGCTCGCGATGCTCGACACAAAACTGGGCGGCGGCGTGGAGCGTATCTTCCGCGTCCACGGCGTCGCGCGGGACAAGGTGCTCGCCGTCCTCAAGGAGATTCGCGGCAACCAGCGCGTGACCGACCAGAACCCGGAGGGCAAGTATCAGGCGCTCGAAAAGTACGGGCGCGACCTGACCGAGATCGCCGAGCGTGGCAAGCTCGACCCCGTCATCGGGCGGGACGAGGAGATTCGCCGCGTCATCCAGGTGCTCTCGCGCCGCACGAAGAACAACCCCGTGCTGATCGGCGAGCCGGGCGTCGGCAAGACGGCGATTGCCGAAGGGCTGGCGCAACGCATCGTGCGCGGCGACGTGCCGGAGGGATTGAAGGGCAAGCGCATCGCTCAACTCGACATGGGCGCACTCGTCGCGGGGGCGAAGTTTCGCGGCGAGTTCGAGGAACGGCTGAAGGCCGTGCTGAAGGAAGTCCAGGAGAGCGACGGCAACATCATCCTCTTCATCGATGAGCTGCACACCGTCGTCGGCGCGGGCGCGGCGGAGGGCGCGATGGACGCGGGCAACATGCTGAAGCCAATGCTGGCGCGCGGTGAGCTGCACACCATCGGCGCGACGACGCTGAACGAGTACCGCAAGTACATCGAGAAGGACGCCGCGTTGGAGCGACGCTTCCAGCCGATCCTCGTTAACGAACCGACGGTGGAGGACACCATCTCCATTTTGCGTGGCTTGCGCGAGCGGTACGAGGTGCACCACGGCGTGCGCATCCAGGATGCGGCGCTCGTCGCCGCCGCTGTGCTGTCGCACCGGTATATCGCGGATCGCTTCCTGCCGGACAAGGCAATCGACCTTGTCGATGAGTCCGCCTCCCGGTTGCGGATGGAGATCGACTCGATGCCCGCTGAACTGGACGAGATCGAGCGGCGAATCATGCAACTGGAGATCGAGCGCGAGGCGCTCCGCAAGGAGTCCGACGCCGCCTCGAAGGATCGGCTCACAGTGATCGAGCGGGACATCGCGGACTTGTCCGAGCAGCGCGATGGTCTGAAGGCGCAGTGGACGAGCGAGAAGGATGTCATCACCACGCTGCGCACGCTGAAGGAGCAACTGGAGCAGACGCGCCAGCAGATCGAGGCGGCGGAGCGCGCGGCGGACTACGGGCGCGCGGCGGAGTTGAAGTACGGCACGCTGACCGACCTCGAACGCCGCCTCGCGGAGGCGCGGCAGAAACTCTCCGAGCAGCAGTCGCACGGCCAGATGCTGACGGAGGAGGTGACGCCGCAGGACATCGCGGAGATCGTCGCGCGCTGGACGGGCATCCCCATGACGAACTTGATGGAGAGCGAAGTCGAGAAACTGATCCACATGGAGGGGCGGCTTCATCAGCGCGTGATCGGGCAGGATGAGGCGGTCACGGCAGTCGCCAACACAATCCGCCGCGCCCGCGCCGGGTTGCAGGACCCGAACCGCCCGCTCGGCTCGTTCATCTTCCTCGGTCCGACGGGCGTGGGGAAGACGGAACTCGCCCGCGCGCTCGCGGAGTTCCTCTTCGACAGCGACCAATCGATGATCCGGCTCGATATGAGCGAGTATATGGAGAAGCACTCCGTCTCCCGCCTGCTCGGCGCGCCCCCCGGCTACGTCGGGTACGACGAGGGCGGCCAGTTGACCGAGGCGGCGCGGCGTCGCCCGTACAGCGTCATCCTCTTCGACGAGATCGAGAAGGCGCATGCGGACGTCTTCAATGTGCTGCTGCAACTGCTCGATGACGGGCGGCTGACCGATGGGCAGGGGCGGACGGTCGATTTCCGCAACACAGTCGTCATCATGACCTCCAACCTCGGCAGCCACACGCGGATGGAGGAGATGCAGGAGGAACTGCGGCAGGGAATGAACGCCGTCAAGGAGATGCTGCCGGAGGAGATGGCGGAGCAGTTCAACACGTCACTCGTCAAGAGCGACGCCGAGGAGCGTGACGAGGACGACATCCGGCGCGGCTACATGGGGGCGTTGCGTGAGCAGTTTCGCCCCGAGTTCCTCAACCGCGTCGATGAGATCGTCATCTTCCACCCGCTGGATCGCGACGCGCTGCGGCAGATCGTCGACATCCAGGTGGCGCAACTGACGAAGCGGCTCGCCGACCGCGGCATCACGCTCACGATGACCGAGGCGTCGGAGAACTACCTCGCATTGCGGGGCTACGATCCCGTCTTCGGGGCGCGGCCACTCAAGCGGACGATCCAGAAGCGCGTGCTCGATCCCCTTGCACTCAAGGTGCTGGACGGCACCTTCCGCGATGGTGACCATGTCGCGGTGGACCTCAAGCAGGGCGAACTCGTCTTCGAGCACGTGGAGGAGTTCGCGGGGGCGCGGTAAGGGAACCTCACCCCCCGTATTTCCGCTACAATAGGCGAAACGGATTGTGTCGCGGTCGAACCACCGTCTGCGGAACTCAACGAGGAGGAGATGCGTGATGGTTTTCATGGTTGCGAATGTGCTGGTCGATCTGGTGAAGTTTGTCGGGCTGTTCGCGGGGGTGCTCGCCATTATGTTCCTCTTCCCCTTTGTGCTGATGATCTTCTTTCGCCGGGTTTTCCTCGGCAATCCCGATAGTCGGCTCGATACCATCCGCAAGGTGAAGTAGACACCGCAAACGCAGAAGACCGGGGCCAATCCGGCCCCGGTCTTTTACGTCTACGGACGATTAGGCGCGGGTGCCTATATCGTTGTGCCAGACTTCGCGCTCGTTGCGGTGCCCGACGAGGCCACCGAGACCGGCGGCGACCAGACCCGCCAGCAGCGACACGAGCGACCACCACAGACCGTTCTTCGCGTTGTCCACCGCGCTCTGTCGCGCGGCGGCATCGTTGTACGTGTTCGTTGCGATGTTGCGCAGATCGTTCAGGTTTGTGCCAAGCGCGCCGAACAGGTTGCCCGCGCCCTGGCTCGCGAGCCAGATGATGAGCGGCAAACTGGCGAGGAAGACCATTGCCCCGTTGATCCAGCCATTGCCCTCACCGCCGACAGCCGCCGTCTTCGCCGCGATGTACCCGCCGACAAAGAAGGCGATCAGCGCGCTCACCGCGCCCCAGATACCCGCCGCCGTGCCGTAGTGATTCGCATTGGCGTCCGCAGGGCCACCATTTGCCTGGAGCGTCGTCGCGCCAATTGCTGCGCCGAGGATCGAGAGCAGCGCGAAGGTCGTCAGCGCGCTGAGCAGACCCGCGAGGATCGGCCCCCAACGGACGCGGTCGCGCGGTGTCACGACATTGACGTTCTGTTCTACCGCTGTCGGCTGTTCGTAACGCAAGCCGCGCTGTCCCTCGATCATCGGCGTGCCGGTCGTCTGGACATTGGTCTCTATGGCAGGGCCACGTGCCATTTCCTGTCGCGGGATTGCATCCTGCGCCCCCGTTGTGCGTGGTGTGTTTTGCATCGCTCTGACCTCCTGTGATATAAATCTCGTGTCGATCGCTCAACCATCCTCATCGACATACTGTGCAAACACGGTGCCAGTACATAGATGAGTGAACTGATAACCCTTTGGCAATTTATTCTGATTTTGGTAGATTCAATATCTATCTTATGTGACCCGGTGTCCGTATTGCTACTTGCATTTATGTGCACTAATTGCGTCAGGCAAGTACCTTCTCCATTCGCCAGAAGCCCGGCGCATGGAACAGCAGCCAGCCAACGAAGCTACGCGACCGCCGCTGCACCGTGAGGCCGCGCGACAGATACAGCTCCTGCGCGCCGTGGTTATTCGCGGTGACGTAGAGCGTCAGTCGCCGTTTGTGGAGCGACCGCGCCATCTCCTCCGCCGCGATCATGAGGGCGCGCCCGACACCCCGCCGCTGTTGGTCGGGTGCAACACCGAGCACCTCGACATACGCCTCATCGGGCGCGGGCAGCGGGTCGGAGAGGAAACTGAGGACGCACAGCGCGCGGACAGTGCCCCAGAAGCCGACGGCGCGATAGAACATCCCGATCACACCGGGCGCGGGGCTTTTCTGCGTGCTGACCGAAACGCTGCCCACGACCGCAGCGCCAATCGTCGCGACGAACATGTGATTGCCCCGGCGCGTCATCTCGGAGGCGACGTACGGCGTGAGGGCGCGGGTCGCCCGCTCCTCCGTGCCGAACGCGGGGTTGAACTTATCCTTGAATGCCCGCGCCACTACCCATGCGATCCCCGGCGCGTCGCTCTGGATCGCCCGCCGCACGACCAAGCGGGAGGACTGCGGACTGCGGGCGCCCTTTGGACTGCATGAGGACTGGGGAGAAGCGCCCGAATACATTACGGTATCCTATTGTTGCCTGCGGTGATCGTGCGAGCCACATTGCTGCACACAAGCATAATCCTTCTCACGCATCCGCGCACGAAGAACGCATGGAGAAATGCCCCCCCCGCTCTGTTGGGAAGGGCGTCACTTGTCACGGTTAACCGACGATATTCACCATCCGGTCCGGCACGATGATAACCTTCTTCGGCTCGCGACCGCCGAGGTGCTCCCGCACGCGGGCGGAGGCGAGGGCCAGCGCGCGCAGCGTCTCCTCGTCGGTGCCGGGGGCGACGGAGAGACGGTCGCGCACCTTGCCGTTGACCTGCACCGGGATGGTGATTTCGGGCTCCTTCGCCAGTTCCTCGTCCCATGTTGGCCAGTCCTGCTGATGGACGCTGTAAGGATTGCCGAGCCGTTCCCACAACTCCTCCGCCAGGAAGGGCATGACCGGCGCG
>JBBSII010000164.1:0-8372 GCA_038232175.1 Thermomicrobiales bacterium | reverse complement strand
GAGGCGAACGCGCGGTAGAGGATCAGCCGTGTAACGCCGACCCGCCCCGCGATATCCTCCATCGTCACGCTGGTGAACCCGCGCTCCGCGAAGGCGATCGCCGCGACCGTCAGTATCTGCCGCCGCCGCTCCGCACGGGGCAACCGGACCGTCTTCTGCGTCATTAGCTGCCCCCGCAGGAGATGTATACATCGTGAATACGCACCCTGTTCTGTCGCAGCGCCGAGTATAGCAGTGAGGCCACGAGCTGACTACGTGATTGAGAAAACAAAGAACCGCGAAGATGCAAAGGAACGCAGAGGACGCAAAGCAGAAGATGCTTTGATCTTCTTTGCGTCCCCTGCCGGGCGCCCTCTGGGAAGATGTGTCCTCCGCATCGATTCGGTTTGGCTCCGACCTTACCGCGCGGGGACGGCGGCATCCGGGGGGCTGATGCCGTTCCCGGCATCGGTGACTTGCCAGCCGCCCATCGCGCCGATGTAGGAGTAATCCGCATAGCCATCGGCACTGGCGATGCTCGCGACATCGAATTTGACACCGGGCACCGCCGCGCGCGCCCATGCGGTCAGATCGCGGATCGTCGCGCGGGCGTGGTTGAAATCGCCCGGCCCGTTGTCGTGGAGCGCGAGCGAGCGGCCCGCGCGGTTGATAATCACCATGAAGCCGTGATCTTCCAGCGTGCCGCCGCTGTTATCGACGATGAACTGATGCTCCGGTGCGCCCCGGTAGCGGTCGTTGTGCACGGCGAACGCGCCGGGCGGGAACATTACTGTCTCGCCGTCGCCGAAGAAGTCGACCGCTGTCGCGAGATCGACGATGCGCCGCACAACGTCATCCTCATACTTCAGATTCACGTAGACATCGTAGGACATGGGACCCTCTCCCCCAGCCCCTCCCCGACGCGGGGAGAGGTGACTCAATCCGGGCATCATGCCCGTTCCATCAGCACAAGCCCATCCCGGTTCCCCATCAGTTTTCGTAGCGGCATTGTACCCCGTACGCGAGGGTCGCAAGGCGAGGTGCGGACGCATGAGACAGACCGGCAGGAGCGATACCAGAACCTGCGAGTTACGAAACCGTACCGGCATCGAGGCGCAAGCCGAGTGTGTCCGCCATTGCGCGGATCGCTTGCGCGGCATCGTCCGGCACATCGATCATGCCTCCCCGATGGATCGCCGTGACGAGGGAGTGGAACGCCGCGATAGCCCCCGATGTATCGAGATCGTCCGCGAGGGCGCGGTCGAAGTCGGCGAGGAAGGGGGCAGCATCGAAGGGCGCTCCGTCGCCCGCAGGGAGCGCGAGCGCGTCGGTCGCCTGCCGGACGAGCGGCGCGAAGATCGCGGGGCCGTCGTCCTCGTACTCCCACGGCGTGCGGTAGTGGTGGTTGAGGAGGTAGAGGCGAATCGCGTCCGCGTCGTATCGACGGAGCGCGTCGCGCACGAAGACCATGTTACCGAGCGACTTGGACATCTTCTCGCCCTGATACCGAACCATCGCCGTGTGCATCCAGACGCGCACGAAGGGGTGCACACCGGTCGCGCCCTCGGACTGCGCGATCTCGCTCTCGTGGTGGGGGAAGATGAGGTCCGAACCGCCGCCGTGGATGTCCACCGTCGGGCCGAGGAAGTGCATCGCCATCGCGGAGCACTCGATGTGCCAGCCGGGACGGCCCGCACCCCATGGGGCGTCCCACTGCGGCTCGCCCGGCTGCGCCCCTTGCCAGAGCAGGAAGTCGAGCGGGGCGCGTTTCTGCGGGTCGTCGGGCCGACCGCCGCGCTCCGCCGCAATCGCGCGCATCTCATCGGGGCTGTACCGGCTGAGGCTGCCGTACTCCGGGTCGCTGGCGACGGAGAAGTAGACGTTGCCGCCCGCCGTGTACGCATGTCCCTTGTCGAGCAGCGTCGCGATCAGCGGGATCATCCGGTCGATTTCATCCGTCGCGCGCAGGAAATGGGTCGGCGGCAGGATGTTGAGGGCGCGACTGTCCGCCTCGTACTGCGCGGTCTGCTCGCGGCCCAGTGCGTCCCATGTCTTGCCCGTCTCGCGGGCGCGCTTGAGGATGTCGTCGTCGATGTCCGTGACATTCTGGACGTACGTGACCGACAGCCCCGCCCGTCGCAGCACGCGCGTCAGCGTGTCGAAGACAACGTAGGTGAAGGCGTGGCCCATGTGGGTCGTGTCGTACGGCGTCACGCCGCAGACGTAGAGGCCGACGGCCTCACCGCGCGGGGCGAAGGGCGCAACTTCCCGCGTGGCGGTGTCGTAGAGCCGAAGATTCATCGCGCGCCATTCGTGGCGGAGGCGCGATGCGGCACGTAGGTCATGATGAGATCGTCGAACCGGTCGATGTCGAACGGTTTGCCGAGGAAGGCGTTCGCGCCGCACGTTGAGAGATCCGGCGGCAGCGCGGCGCTCATCAGGATGATAGGAAGTTCGGTCGCGTCGTGCTCCTGCCGCAGTGCCCGGCACAACTGGATGCCGTCCACAAACGGCATCATCACGTCGCTGATAACGAGGTCGGGCGCGTGCAGCCGGACGATTGCCAACGCGAGCCGCCCATTGAACGCGGTGACGACGATGTGGCCTTCATCCTCCAGCATGTCCGTCAGGAGGTCAACGACGGGTTCTTCATCGTCCACGACGAGAATCGTCGCCATCTTATGCGCTCCCATCGGTATGGATCGCGTGCATCTCGCGATTCTCCTGTGTGGCGATGCCCATGAGCACGCCGAGGTCGCTCTCGTCCGCAGGGAGCACCCAGATCGTCCCATCCGCGATCCGCACTTCGCGCAGGCCAGGGTCGAAGTCACTCTGCCGCATTTTGGCGATCGAGAGTATCCGGCGTCGGTCATTGTGGTATTCGACCACACGCATCAGGAGCGTGTTGTCCGGAATGATCGTCGTGAGGACATCACCGTCGCGGAAGGCGGAGCGGGAAACACGCTCCTGCGTCAGGACGCTGGTGACATCGTGCTCGCGCAGGTAGTTGAGCAGTGAGGTAAAGAAACTCGCCGCGCGGTGCGGCTCGATGATCGCCTCCTCCACCGCCGCCGCCGAATCGATCACGAGCCGCCGGATGCCGTGCCGCTCCACGCGCTCGCGCACCATCGCCGCGAACACATCCACTTCCATCTCAACGGGCGGGAGGGAGAGGAGCGTGACGATGCCCCGCTCGACCGCGCCGCGCAAGTCCATGCCGAAGTTGGCCGCCTTGTCGTACAACTGCCCCGCGCTCTCGATCAGCGCGATGAACAGCC
Organism: Thermomicrobiales bacterium; assembly: GCA_038232175.1. Taxonomy (GTDB): domain Bacteria; phylum Chloroflexota; class Chloroflexia; order Thermomicrobiales; family JALYUS01; genus JALYUS01. The sequence goes on along the minus strand of JBBSII010000164.1, from coordinate 5,115 downwards.
CCGGCTCGCCCATGTCCGCACCCGTCATGATGTAGCGCAGCGCGGTGAGCGTCTTGCCAACGCCCGGTGTCCCGGCAAGAAAGGTGGCGGTGCCCTGGTTCAGGCCGCCCCGGAGCATCGCATCCAGCTCCGGCATGCCGAAGGCCACGCGATCCGGCCCGACGCCGTAGTTCGTCGTCCGGTAGACCGCCTCGTGGCGTGGGTAGCAGCGGATGCCATCCGTCGTAATTGCCATCGCGTGCAGGCCGTTCAGATGGCGCATGGCGCGCAGTTTCTGCACCTCGATGTGGCGACGATGCCGCACGCCCCAGAGGGTGTTGTGCAGCCGAACGATCCCGTCCGCGATCGTCAGGACATCAGTGTCGCTCTCCTGATCGAGTGAGGTCTCCAGCGTGACGATGCTCGTCACGTCGAGCAGCGCCAGCCGCGTGCGCACGGCGTAAAGAAAGAGCCGCACATCATGCCCCGAACTCGCGAACCCGGTGACGCCACGGAACCCGTCGAGGACGACCACCGACGCCTCCTGCGTGCGCGCCATCTCCACAATCGCGTCCGCCGTCGCCTCCAACCCATCCTGAAGGATCGTCTGGATGCTCAGAAAGCGAATGCGATCCCCGATGAGCGCCTCGTCGAAGAAGGTGAACTCCCGGAGCGCGGTCAGCAACTGCTCGTGCGATTCGGAGAGCGCGGTGAAGATCAGGACACGCTTGCCCTGCTTCGCCTGCTGCACCGCGACCTGCTCCGCAAGAATGGTCTTCCCCGCCCCCGGCGTGCCAAGGATCAGCAACATTGTGCGGAGCGGGATGCCTCCCCCGAGGATTTCATCCAGCCCCGCCACCCGCGTTTCCGCAATGGGTATCACGAAGTCTCTTCCCTCTCCAACCGGAACGCCGCGCGTGCAACCGCAAACCCCGCTTGCACGCGCCCGGACGTTGCGCAGTCCTCCGCAAGAAGAATGCCACGTCACACCTTCCCGCCTGTCCCAGATGAAGTGGGAGAAATCGGGTATGAACCGCAAAGGCGCAAAGGACGCGGTTCATCCCCGGTTCGGCTCCCGGCATCCCCTCAGCCGAGTTGCGGCAGGATGTCGCGGATGTCGAGGGCGCGGCAGGTCATCATCGGGGTGTCGCGCAGGGTGTAGAGGCTCGCCTTCGTCTCGCGCAACGCGGCGACAAGGTCGAGGAAGTCCTGCGGGAAGTCGCTCTCGAACGCGACGACCCACTCCTGATCGTCGAGGCCGAAGGAGTACGTCGTGTTCAACTTGACTGACGGGAATCCCTGCCCGACCTCGATGTGCTCGCGCATCATCTCCTGCCGCTCCTCCGGGGAGAGCGCGAACCACGGGCGCGTCTTGACGAAGGGGTAGACGAAGAGGTACTTCCGGCCCCCCGGCTCGATCGTCAGGCGGTTCGACTCGCTGTCGCGATCCTTCGGGTCCACGTACTGCGAGCGGCGCGTCATCGAGAGGTAGGCGTACGGCGTCGTGAGGTAACGCCCGAAGCCGGTGCTGTTGAGTCTCGCCGCGAAGGTCTGGAAATCGTCCAGATCGTACGAGACCTGCCAGAGGAGGAAATCGGCGTCGCTCCGCAGCCCGACGCAGGAGTACGAGCGGACGAGCATCGTCTGCGTCGTCTCGTCGATCACGGCGAGGAAGTCGGCATACCCGCGCTCCTTTTCCGCCTCCGGGAGGTGCCGCCACGCGGGGTCCACGCGGCAAAAAGCAAAACGGACGTATTGTCGCCGGGTACCCGCTTGCGGGTGGACCGGCGTCTTCAGTGCGGCGTGCGCGGTGGCAGGAGCGGTGGTCGCGGTCATCGTTATCAGCCTCCAAGTTCGGAACACGGTCATCGAATGCGCCCGCATCGGGTGTTGCGAGCCCATAGGGGAATGATACACCCTGCGGAATGCTGGTACATTTCCAGTGTCAGGATGCCGGGGCACCCGTCCCCGGAGCGGAGAAGAGAGCCGTATGGGAATCGCCAAGAGGCGATTCCCGCCTTCCCTTCCCCGTGGGGAAGGGGGCCGGGGGGTTAGGCGACTCTGCGGAATGCTGGTACGCTCCCCGCTGTTATGATCGGCATTGAAGAGGACGCACCAAGCAAAGGAGATGGACATGGCAGACACCCCCACGCAAGCAACGACCGCACCAGCAAGCGCGATGACAATTCTCGCCCACCCAGACGACGCGGAGTTCGGCTGCGGCGGCACGCTGGCAACCTGGGCGCGACAGGGCGCAGAGATCACGATGGTCGTCATCACCGACGGCTCGAAAGGGAACGCCGACCGTTCCATCACCTCCCAGCAACTCGTGGTGATGCGCAAGGAGGAGCAGGATCGGGCGGCCCGAGCCCTCGGCGTGGCGCGCGTCGTCAACCTCGGCTACGAGGATGGCGTGCTCCAGCCGACTATTGCGCTGCGGCGGGACATCGCCCGCGTGATCCGCGAGCACAAGCCGGAGATCGTCATCACCGGGGACCCGGACAGCCGCTTCGGCGGGGACTTCTACATTAACCACCCGGATCATCGCGCGGCGGCGGAGGCGGCGCTCTACGGCATTTTCCCGGCGGCGGGCAACTTCAATTTCTACCCCGAGCTGCTCGCGGAGGGGCTGGAGCCTCACCAGATCAAGGAAGTCTGGGTCGAGGAGTGGGGCGGCGGCTCAACCTTCGTCGATATCACCGACGCGATGGACGCCAAGATCGCCGCGCTCGCGGAGCACAAGAGCCAGTTCGACATCAAGGATGTTGAGGAGTTCGTGCGCAAGTGGTCGGCGGAGACGGGCGAGAAGTACGGCGTCGGCCACGCGGAGAGCTACCGCAAGATCACGATCGAGCGCGACCGCAGCGCCGAGGACGCCGCCAAACTGGTGAGCGAGGAAGGCGCGAGCGAGTTGGAAGAAACGCCCGTCGCTGCGGGAAGTAACGAGTAGCGAGTAGCGAGTCAAAAGTAACAAGAGGGACGACGAAGAAATTAGTCGTCCCTCTGCTTTCATTTTCTCGCTACTCGTTACTCGCTACTCGTTACTTCTCAGAAGCTACCCTTGGCGATGATGTCACCGGTGGGGGCGCGACTACCGCCTGCAGGTTCAACGCTGATCGCGATGGCCTGCGCAGTCGTCACGTCGCCGTGCACGATACCGCCCCACGATCCGTCGGGGTTCGGCGAGAACAAACCCGCACCGACCGGCGTGCTCCCCTCGATGAACCAGGCCTGATAGACCTTGCCGCTCGCGAGCGGCGGGAGGCCATTGATCGTCAGCACCGCCGCCTGATTGCTCGCCAGCCGAAGCAGTTCGCCGCGCGCCTGCCCCCCCGGCGACGCCGCGACGAGTTGGGTGGTCGCGCCGGACGACGCGATTGAGGCGCGCTGGGTCGCGATGACGTGCTGCTTGTCATTCACGTTCCGGTCGAGCGACACCGCCCAACCGCCGAAGCCAACGGTGAGCATGAGGAGAATCGCCGCTGCGAACGGCCAGATGACGCCGCTCGTGCGCTCTCGCCGCGCGCGGGCCGCCGCGATGGGGACGGGCCGCTTCGGCGCAGCCTTCGGCTCCGCCTCCACATCCATGTCCGCGTCCGCAAGCGCGTCCTGGTAAATTGTTGCCATCAGCCGCGTCCGCAAGTACGGACTGGGGGCGATGGGAGGAATGCTATACGGGAGCATTGCCGCCGCCTCTCTCAACATCGTCGCCTCGCCTTGCGCGTTGGGATGCGCGGCGAGGTACGCCTCCACCGCAGTCACTTCCTCTGGTGAAAGCGCGTGGAGCGCGTACGCGGCGAGGAGCGTCGACGGATGCGCGTCGTCCGTGTCCACTCTTTCCGACCGGTTGGGCATTCCGCCATTCTCCGGGATCATCACCGTACGTGCTCCATTCCATCGTCCACTGTTTCCGGTACGCGCAGCAGATCGCGCAACTTGTCGAGCGCCAGACGCATGCGCCCCTTAACCGTCCCCAACGGGATACCGACGCGCTGGGCAATCTCCGCGTGGGTGAACCCACCATAATAGGCCAGATCCACCACCTGCCGCTGCTCGGGCGGTAAGGTCGCCATCGCCTGCTGCACCCGCTCGTGCTCCAGCACCTGCACCACCTCGGCCCAGATGTCTTGCTTCGCGGGGAGCGGCATTGCGTCGTCGATCACCGTGTCCGCACCTGCTTTCGACCGCGTGCTCCGCATCTGGTCGATGGCGCGATGGTGGACGATCGTCAAAAGCCAGGTCCGCACCGTTCCCCGCCGCTTGTCATACGTCGCGCCCTGCCGCCAGATATTGAGGAACGCTTCCTGCACGACATCCTCCGCGCTCCCCCGCTCGCCGAGCAGGCGGTACGCGAGGGCGAAGGCGATCCCACTGTAGCGGTCATAGAGCAACTCAACGCCGCGCGGATCGCGCTCCGTGATGCGACGGAGAATCGCGGCATCGGCATCTTGTCCCGCACTGTCGTCCGTTGCCGCCATGCTCTTCCTAACCGTACGGAATACCTGTGCCCTCGGATCACTCCAGGCACGATACACCCGAGCGAAAGAAACCCGGGTCTCCATTATACGGGCACATCCCACATTGGCGCGATTATCGCCTCCCGATCGGTCCTTTTCATGCATAGTGCGTGATTCTTTCCGGCGTGGCACTATTCTTGCAGTCAGTAGCGGCGGGATAGCACGTTGATAGATTTTCGTACCATGGAGAGGAGCAGGTTGCGCACGGTTGGGTGGGGTGATTGATGCGCGATTGATCCAGTCGGCGCATCGCTGCGTACCCTAGGGTTAGGGCACACGGCGGGGGACAGGCCCCGCCATACGATACCAGTAGCCTCTTAAGTGAGGAAGGAGATTCGAGATCGTGGAAGATCGTATTTTAAGCATCGTGCACACGGAGATGTCGCGTCGGTCACTGCTTCGGGCGACACTGGGCGCTGCCGCAGTCGCGGCGATGCCGATCAGCGGTATCGCCTTCTCGCAGGCGGAGGCGCTCGCCGCCGATCTCCCCGATGACTTCGCCATCCTCAACTTCGCGCTCACGCTGGAGCACCTCGAGGATGTCGCGTATCGGCAGGCCAATGCCAGCGGCAAGCTGACCGGCAAGAACGTTGATTATGTCCGGCTGTTCGGCGATCAG
>JBBSII010000163.1:0-8417 GCA_038232175.1 Thermomicrobiales bacterium | reverse complement strand
TTACTCGCTACTCGCTACTCCGTTCTTTATGAACGGCATACGCCTGGCCGCGCAGATCGCGCAGGACGACGGAGCGCCCGCCCGGTGGCCCGAAGATGACGCGCACCGCGAAGGTGTGTAGGTCGTGCTTCCGCGCCAGCCACTGCTCGATGACCGCGGCGACATCGTCCGGGTCGAACGTGGTCGCCGCGTCCGTCGCGATCTGCACGCCCTCCGCGTGACGCTCGGCGTGGTAGCCGGGAAGCAGGTTGATTGCCGCGAGCGCCGCGTCCTCCAGCGCGCCCGTGCCCGCGACGGTCGCCCCGTCATCCGCGACGGCAATCTCGATGCCCAAATCCTGCGGCTCATCGACGATATCCGGGTCGTACCCAAGCACCTTCGTGCCCGTTCCCTTGTCCGCCGGATGCGCAAGGAAACTGCTGCTCGCCGTGCCACCGTACGTCTTCGCCGCGACGAACCCCTGCGGCGCAGCCGGTGCATTACCCGCCAATACCGCCACGACGATCGCGGGAATATCCTGTGTCGCCATGGATTACCTACCCCCTGGCCCCCTCCCCTGCGGGGGAAGGGGTGATTCAATGCGGCATAGTGCCTATCTATTAATACCTGACTATGCCCGATTTCCCTTCCCCCTTCCCCCGTGGGGAAGGGGATGCCCCCTGGGCAGCACGGGGGGTTAGGTCCCTTTCTCAAGAAAGGGCTTCACCGCCGCGATGAACGCCTCCGGCTGGTCGTGCGCGATGGTGTGGCCGCTGCCGGGGAAGTGGACGAGTTGGGCGTTTGGCAGGAGCGCCATCGCCCGCTCCGCCATCGCGTCCGGGAGCGAGCCACCCGCCTTCGGGTCCGCCTGAAGGATGAGAAACGGCTGCGTGATGCGGGGCAGGTTCTTCTCCAGTTCCTGCTCGCCCTGCGACCCGGCGATCATCGCGTCGAAGGGGCCGTCCGCCGTCATCTGGAGCCATGACGCCTCCCGCCGCCATTCGGCGTCGTCGCGGTTCGGGCGCATGAAGGAGAGCATCGTCACGAGTTCTTCCGTCGGCAGGTGCTTGATTTCGCGCACATCGCGCATCCCCTCGGCGACGTACACCCCGTCGTGATACGGGGGATCGACGGCGACGGCCCGCGCGACACGCTCCGGCTCGCGCGCCGCCATGAGGGTCGCGATGATCGCGCCGAGCGAGAAGCCGACAACGGAGACCGGCGGCACGCCGAGCGCGTCGATCAGCGCGACGATGTCGTCCGCGTAATCCTTCCAGCGGTAGTGCTCCGCGCCTTCCGGCTTGCCGCTCTCGCCATGCCCCCGGAACTCGACCATCAGGTGCCGCCCGGCGATGTGCGGCACGATCTCCTGCCACATCAGCCAGCGATCCCAGATGCCGTGGAGCCAGATGATCGGCGGGCCGTTCGGATCGCCCGCCTCGACGACGTGGAGCGGGACGCCGTTCGCCTCAATCGTGTGATGCCGGACTTCCACCCACCACTCCCCTTTCCGCAGGGTTCGTTTGCGCCGTATCCGTCGGTTGACGCTGGTAGAGTACCAGCATTCCGACCGCCGCGATCAATGTCGGCGCAGCCATCAGGGCTTAATTATAGTCGCCTTCGGCGAGAACGCATACGCCCTGCACGTCCGGGACACCGCGTAGTATACGCCGGGGCGCGCGTGCTACACTCACGCCATGGGAACCGAGCCGTCCGCCACCACGGAGCATCAATCCAGTCCGCAGACGGATACCACCCTCGGCATCCCCCCGCTCCTCTCACCACGGTTCCTCCTCTTCCTCGCGGCGACCGTGATGTGGTTTTTCAGCGTCTTTGTCCTGCAGGCCGCGCTCCCGAAATATCTGGAAGACCACGGATTCTCCAACGGGTTGATTGGGCTGGTGATCGGCGCGCTCTCGATCAGCGCGATCCTGCCCCGCCCGTTCCTCGGGCGGGCGATGGACCGGGGCGCGCTCCTGCCCCTGCTGATCGCGGGCGCGGTGATGATGCTCTCCTCGCCGCTGTACGGGATCGGGACGCTGCTCTGGGTGCTGCTCGGCGCGCGGCTCTTTCAGGGCGTTGCGTCCGCGATCTTCCTGACCGGTAATGTCGTGCTCGCGGCGGAACTCGCGCCGGAGGCGCGGCGCGGTGAGGCAATCGGCCTCGCCTCCATCGCCTCGACGGTCGCGATCGCGGTGGGGCCACCGACGGGGTTGCTGCTCGGCACGCACCTCTCGTATCATCTCACGTTCGCGCTCTCTGCGGGCGCGGGGCTGCTGTGCGCGCTGCTGCTGCTGCCGCTGCGACGGGGAATCCTAACCCCCCGCCCCCCTTCCCTCCGAGGGAAGGGGAAGCGATACGGGGGAGGGGAGGGGTCATTGCTGGAGTGGCGGGTGTTGCCGGCGGCGATTCCGAGTTTCGTGGCAGCACTCGGCAATGGCCTGCTGTTCGCCTTCCTCGTGCCGCTGATGGATGAGCGCCACCTGCCGGGCGCCGGCTTCTTCTTCACCTTCGACGCGCTGATGTTCTTCGTGGTGCGCGGGGTCGGCGGGCGATGGTCGGACCGATACGGGCGGTGGCGCGTACTCGTCCCCGGCCTGATCGCGCTCGGCGTCGGGCTGACGATCCTGACGGCGTTCCCCGTCTTCCCCGCCTTCGTCGTCGCCGCGCTGATCTGGGGCGGTGCGATCAGCCTCGTTTTCCCCGAACTGAACGCGCTCGCGGTCGATCTCGTGCCACCGGAGCGGCGGGGTGCGGCGCTGGCGACGCAGACGGGCGTCTTCGAGGGGGGATTCCTCGTCTCCGGCCTCGCGCTCGGCTGGGTGGCGGACTGGCTCTCGCTCACCTTTATCTTCGCCCTCGCCGCCGTGCTCCTCTTCCTCACCGCTGCCTTCTGCTGGCTGCGGTATGGTCGAAACCGTTGACCCGCGAAGGCGCGAAGGCGCGCAGGACGCGAAGAAGGGCAGAAGGCAGAGAGGAAAAGGATATGATGCGTATCAGAGCACCGCAGCGCTTGATTCCACCCCATCCCTGCTCATTCTCTTGCATTTCTTCGCGCCCTTCGCGCCTTCGCGGTTCAGACTCCCCCGGCAGGTTCGCGGATGACGGAGAGGACGGCGGCGGCCTGCTCGTACCGACCGAATGAGGGCATCATGTAGACGCCCTGCACGAGATCGCGCGCGGAGAGAATTAACTCCTGCGCGAGGGTGATGCCGACGTGCCGCCCGTCGTTGCCCGCGTCCGCCATGCGCCGCCGGATCGCGTCCGGGAGGACGATGCCGGGGACTTCGTTGTGGAGGAACTCGGCGTGCCGCGTGTTCTGCAGGGGCAGCACGCCGAGCAATACGGGGATTTCAATCGGGCCGTAGGCATCGAGGAAACGCAGCCACGTCTCGATCTCAAAAATTGGCTGCGCCATGACGAAGTGCGCGCCCGCCTCGATCTTGCGCCGCAGCCGTCGGGCCTCCTCCGCGAGATCGTCGCGCGTCGGGTCCACCGCGCAGGCGATGGTGAACCCGGCGGGCGCGCCAATCGGGTTGCCGCCAATGTCCGCCCCCTCGTTCATCTGCTTGAGGATGCCGATCAGGCCGGAGGAATCGACATCGTAGACTGCCGTGGAGTTCGGGTAATTGCCGAGCGCGGGCGGGTCGCCGGTGAGCGCGAGGACGTTCCGCAGTCCGAGCGCGTGCGCCCCCAGCAAGTCCGCCTGCAACCCCATCAGCGAGCGGTCCCGCGTGGTCAGGTGGATGATCGCCTCGATGCCGACCTGCTGCTGGATGAGTGCGCACGTCGCAATCGGACTCATCGAGAGGCGGGCGCGGGCGCTGTCCGTCACATCGACGGCATCCACCCCCGCCTCCTTGAGGAGCCGCGCCCCCGCGAGCACCTTCGCCGGGTTGAGCCCTCGCGGCGGCGCGACCTCGACGGTGGCGACGAACTCGCCACGCGCCAGTTTGCGGCCAAACTCGCTGCCCCACTCCGGCTCGTCCGGTTCGGTCTCCGGCTCCGCCACCGGGAGCATTGTGATCGTCGGGGAGCCGTTCGGGCGCCGCGCCACCTGCGGGTCGAGCGCAAGGAGGGCGTCGAGGCTCTGCCGCATCGCCGCGATGTGCGCCGGCTCGGTGCCGCAGCACCCGCCGAGGATGCGCACGCCCGCCTCCGCCGCCTGCCGCGCGTGCACCGCGAGGTACGACGGGGAGGAGGCGTAGACGATCCGCCCATTGAGGTTCGCCGGCCACCCGGCGTTCGGCATCGCGCTGATCGGTAGATCCGTCTCCTGCCGGAGCGTGATCGCGACCCGCGTGACATTCTGCGGCCCGACGGAGCAGTTCGCCCCGATGACATTGACGCCGAGGCGCGTCAACTCGCGCGCTACATCGCGCGGGGCGTGGCCGACGGGCGTACGGTCATCATCCGCGTAGGTCATGGAGGCGATAATGGGGATGTCCGAGACTTCGCGCGCCGCCGCGATTGCCTCGCGGATTTCGGCGAGCGACGAGAAGGTCTCCAGCAGGAGCAGATCGACGCCCCCCTCGACGAGCACCTCGATCTGCTCGCGGAAGGCGGCGCGGATCTCCGTAATGGTGCTGGTGCCGATTGGCGCGAGCAGCCGCCCGGTTGGGCCGACGCTCCCCGCGATCCAGACCGCCTGCCCGCTGATCTCGCGGGCGTCCCGCGCCAGTTTCGCCGCGCGCTTGTTCAGATCGCGCGCCTCGTCGCCGTAGCCGTGCAGTTCCAACTGGAAGCGGTTGCCCGCAAAGGTGTTCGTCTTGATCGCCTCCGCGCCCGCCGCGATGTACTCGCGGTGCAGCGCGGAGACGAGGTCCGGGCGGGATTTGTTCAGCGCGACGAAGCAGGCGTCCATCGGCTCGTCGCCGCGCGAGTGGAGCAGCGTTCCCGTCGCACCATCGAACAGGAGCGGCCCCCGCGCCGTGTCCCGCACCCGCGCGAGGAACGGATGGACTGTTCGCCTCCCTGTGCCATTCGTGTTGCCCGCCAAATTGCCACCCCCGCGTCAAACGACCGTTGCATCCCGGATCATCGTACCGATTTTGCGTACGTTCGTCCACTGATGGGCAGGCGATCCTCCTCCATGCCGTCGTCGAGTCGGTGGCGGGCATTTCGGTGTCGCCAAAGTAACGAGTAGCGAGTGACGGGGACGCCATCGGCACTGGCTGGATCGTTAGCCCACATTATTCATAACCGGGACTTGTGAAGAAGAAGCCTCGTTCGGTATGGTCAGGGTGCTGATCCACCGACCGACCGAGGAGGCTTCTTCATGACTGATTCTCTCACACCGACCTTCCATTTTGACACCCTCGCCCCGCTCGCCCTCGAAGCCGCCTTTGATGGCGGGCAGCTCACCTCGGACGGTGGCTTGCCGTGGCTCGCCGCTGCCGATGCCGCGATCGGTGTCTGTGCCGAGATCGCCGCCCATGTACCCGAGTGGCGACGCGAGGCCCGCGCCCATCCCCTCGCCATGCTCATCTGCCAGCGCGTCTATCAAATCGCCTGCGGCTTCGAAGACCAGAACGACGCGACCACCTTGCGCCACGATCCCTTGCTCAAACTTGTCTGCGGTCGCTTGCCCGCGTCCGATCCTCCGCTCGCCAGCCAGCCGACCTTCTCGCGGCTGGAAAACGCCGTCAGCGCCCGCGATTGCTACCGGATCGCGCGGGCATTGGCGATGGTCTACCTGCGCGAACGGGGTGCGGCGGGCTTCCCGATCCGCATTGTGCTCGATCTCGATTCCACCGATGACCCGACGCACGGTAATCAGGAAGGGACGCGCTACCACGGCTACTATCGCCAACACATGTACCACCCTCTCTTGATCTTCGACGGCGACACCGATCAGTTGATTACTGCGGTTCTCCGCCCCGGCAATGCCCACGCCAGCAAAGGAGTCGTCGCCATCCTCACACGGATCGTCCGGCTGCTGCGCGCGACGTGGCCGGGGGTGCAGATCGCGATTCGCGCCGATGCCGGCTTCGCCGTACCTGCCGTCTATGACTACTGCGAGACAGAAGAGATCGAACTGACCATCGCCTTGCTGCACAACTCCCGCCTCGCCGCTGCGGGGGCAGGATTGCTCGCCGCCGCCGTGCAGCAGTCGGTCGTCGCCGGTGGGGAGAAGGTGCGGCGCTGCGCCGAGACCGTCTACCAGGCGGGGAGTTGGTCGCATCCCAGGCGGGTCGTCTACAAAGCGGAGGCGCAGCTGCTGCCGAAAGGAACAATGGGGACGAACCTGCGCTTCGTCGTCACCAGCCGCGACGATCCGCCCGCAGCGCTCTATGATTGGTACACCCAGCGCGGCGGGACGGAAGGGTGGATCAAGGATTTCAAGAACTACATCCGGTGTGACCGATTGAGTTGTCACCGCTTTGTGGCGAACCAGTTCCGCCTCTTCCTGCACGCGGCGGCCTACTGGCTGCTGGACACGCTACGTCGCAAGTTGGTGGCGGCAGGCATCGCGCGGATGACGCTGGAGACGGTGCGGCTGCGGGTGGTGAAGATCGGCGGGCGGGTGCGCCAGTGGCCGGAATGGGTGCGGCTCCATCTCGCGAGCAGCCATCCCGGTCAGGTACTCTGGCACCTGCTTGCCGCCGCCTTCCCACCCTTATGAATAATGCAGGCTAAAGCCGGTGAAGAGCATACCGAATGCGAACGGTGTGCCATACACGGTCTTCGCAAAGACAGGTAGGACGACGGCGACCAATGCCGTGCCGACCAGATTGATGAGCGTCGCCACGAATGTCGTTGCCGATAACAGGCGGTCTCGCATCAGCCAGCGCAGCCCTTGTGCTAGCTCGGTGCGGAAGTCGACATGGCGGTCGGACGATCGCTGTGTTGTACGAGGTCGGAGCGTCGGGATCGCGAAGAAGACGACGGTAGCCGAGAACAGGAATGACACGCCATCGAGCCAGAGCATGTTGCTCGCGCCGATGAGTGCGATGAGCACACCCACCGCAGCGGTTGCCATCAGCGTGGCACCATACTGGATCGACTGGTAGATGCCGTTCGCCCGCTCCGATTGCAGACCGGAGAGCGCAATCAAGTCGGGAAGCATCCCCATACGCGCTGTGCCTCCCGGCGTATTACAAAAGGCGCGCACGAAGACAAGGAATACCAACTGACCGAAGGAGAGCCCGATGGTGTGATACAGCAACGGGATGAGGGCGACAGCGATTCCGCTCGAAAGGTCGGCGGCGACGCTCACGCGTTTGAAACCGAGCCGATCGACGACAATACCCCCGAAGAAGGCGGCGATGAATGAGAGCGCCGTGACGAAGCCGATGATCCCTGTCTTCGTCGCGCTGCCGGTGGTCAGGAGGACGAACCATGGCACGGAGAGGGTCGTGAACTGCCCGCCAATGACCGAGACTCCGTTCGCTGTGAGTAAGGCGAAAAGGAGAGCGCGATTTCTCCGCGCATGAATCGCGATATCCATGAAGCCCGTACTCCTGCGAGCAGCGAAAACGATCGAAGTCATCTCCAGTATATCGCATGGAATCCGGGGCCTTTTCGACAGGCTACCTCAATGCGCAACGGCCACTAAACACCCTTATCACTACCAGCGGATTCGACGACTCAAAGATACTCAAGCCATGGATGTTCTGTCGGCAATATTTGCGGCAGTTGCCGCTTGAGCCATTCGTTCGCATCAGCAGACAGATAGGGCAGACATGCCTGAAAGTCAGCGGTGTCCTTCGCACGGTTACTTCTTGCCTTGTACAGCAACTGCACCTCGATGCGGATGCATGGGACGCCGTGATAGCGCACGATTAGGTCATTACGCCGGCCACGAACTCGCGGATTGCCACGCATAAACCAGTGATCCGCATCGACCTCCGCAAGCATCACCTGTAGTTGCCATGCCTGGACGTGGCGGCGATGCCCCCAAATGTCATGAATGCCATAGGGCAAGCACTCACCGTCAAGCCATGGTCGCAACGTCCCCGGTGGATCAGCGGCAAACAACCGCCATTCGGAGAGCCAGTGTTGGACGCGGAGCCGTTCATCACGGAAGACAAGGATATCCGTATCGCTGTGTTCCCGAATGGATGTACCGACAAACTGTTCGACCGCATGACCACCTGCTAGACCCCAGACGAAAGGGGCATCAGCGAAGAGTTGGGTAACTTCCTCTCTGGAAAGAGGCTCCCACCGATTGTGAGGGAGGTCATTACTCATGACAGATATAATACACGCGCAACTTGCCGACCGAACGGCCGATACACACGATTATCACTCCCAAAGGGCTCAGAAAACGCGGGGTATCTGGACTGAGCCACATGATGATGGTGCACGTATATTGGCAGTCGCGTAGGCAAGTCCCTATTCCGTCTCGTCCCGATGCTTCACGAGGCGATGGTTGATCGTGCCAGAAAGCAGGGCAGCACCCGTGACAACCATGCCCTCGATCGCGCCCGTCCCGT
>JBBSII010000162.1:0-8421 GCA_038232175.1 Thermomicrobiales bacterium | reverse complement strand
TGTCACGTCCACGGCGATAGACAGTCGATTGTTGACGTTCGGCGCATTCCGCCGCGTCTCGGTGCGAGTAGAGATATTCGGTGTGATCATCGGTGCTCCATACGTGGAGACGCCGGGGGGAGTGCTACAATGGATACAGCCCGTATACATCGTGCCGCCGATTCCGCCCGTGCCTCGGGTGGTAATCGGCTATGCCGCGCGGGTGTCATCGGTGCTATTCAGCAGGCGGTCAATCTCACTCTTCGGGATGATGGTGCGCGCGCCGATCTTCACGGTGCGGATGCGGCCCTCGCGGATCATCTTGTGCATCGTCGTCCGCCCCACGCCGATGATGCGAGCGCCCTCACTAACGTTGTAGCCTCGCCGTTCTACCGTCTCCCGCACCCGTTCTGTGACCATGTATGCACCTCCGTGCCTATGGACAATGCAAAATGCACTGCCATGAACACGAGGATATAGTGTTGACACACTAAATGCAAGGGTTTAGCAATATAATGTAGGGAGTTCCCTACGTTGTACGCTTACGCAGGGTCGTGGCGGCGTGTCCAAATGGGCTCAAACCCGATTGCCTTTGCAAATTCATTTGTGCGTAAACGTACCGACTCGGCGGCGGCGGAGTCCGCTTCCGCGATGTCCTTGAAATGTTCACCTTGCACGAACCGGCGGTATGTCCACTTTGCGTATTTGGGAACTTCATTCTCGGTGTCTCCGCGATTGTAGCCAACGCGTTCGTAAGCGGCACCTCGCTGGTCGAGTGCGTCCTTCATCTCTCTTTCGAAGCGTAACCTGAGACGTGCTTCCATCGCGTCGCGCGGTTCTATCTCAAGGCGCGCGGGGTCCTGAAAAGCATCGATTCTGATATTACCATCAGGTGCCGTGGGCAATGAGCCGTCGTCGCTCCCGAAATAGGAAGGCTCCCACGTAAGATCATGACTCTTCCGGAGGCACCATCGGTGGATGGCCTCATAGCCGAAGTACGCGAGTGGGCCGCGCGTTTCCCTAAACCAGTTCAGATGACACCTTTCGGCTTCGGCAAGCGCATTCACATCCCGCAGATAGGCTCGTGTCGCCTCGTTGTACCGCGCGGGGTATGAGCTGCGGATACGCCAGTAGCACGCCCATAAGGGGAGCGCGGCAAGGGCGTCGCGATGCGTCTCGTACAGCGTAGACAATTTTCGCGTAAAGTCTTCATCACAGGCATACTGTTGCAGGAAAAGAGCCCGTCGCCATTCCGCCGCTTGCGCTTCCAGCCTCATAGGGGGCCGGTTCGATGTGCGGTGATCGCGCGCTGCGTCGATTTTCTTAACTGTGTCCTGCATCCACTCCACGAGGGCATCATCAGTAAGGTTGTCGGGAATCCTGTACATACGAAACCCTCTCTGTCTTGCCGTGCCCCGGACGGTCACAACGTCGCGGGGGCTACTTTTTGGTCACATTTTGGTCACAACCGTCGCCAATCGGCACTGTTCGTACACGTTCGTAGGCATTCTACCATATGATCCTTTACCGCATGCGGACGCCCTAAAGCGGCGATGTGCGAACGCGGGCGAACAAGGGGTAGGGGCGACTTTTAATCCATTGGTCGTGGGTTCGAATCCCACCGGGCTCACCAGAATCCCCCTTTGCGAAACAACAATAACCGCACATCTATCGAGGGGTCGTATTGTCCCATCACACTGCGGGATCGACCCAACGGAGACGCTGAGACCGCTCGGCCCCAGCGATCTGACTTTCTCTCACGGCAAGCATAGTGCCCGGACAGGTTCTCGCGCGTCACGACGATTTTACAATCCCTTCCCATTTCCCGTTCGGTACGATACAACGGGCGTCAGCGCGTGTATGTACAGAATCAGGGGGGGAATCGACATGGGGAAGCGGTTGGTCAGGTTTCTTGGGGGCATCGGCCTCGCTGGGCTGCTTCTCGCGCTGACGGTCGCGCCGGTCGCGGCGGCGGCGATGGTCGCGCGGGTGGTTGGGAGCGGTATCCAATTCGACGGCTCCGGTTTCTATCCCGGCGAACTCGTGCAAGTGACCGGCGTTCGTTACGACGGCTCGACCCTGCCGTTCGGAACGGCGATGGCGAATCCGGTGGGGGCGATCACCGGCATCGTGCCGTACGCCGACACCGCGCTCTCTCAGATCGACGCGCGCGGGTACGCCTCCGGGATGCACGCCGTGAGCAACATCACCGGCGCGCTGCCGTATCCCGTCGTCCCCCCTGGCTACCCGTATGTTGGACCGACCTACCCCTACTACACCGTTGTCGTGCCCGGTGCGCTACCGACGAATGGTGGGTACGCGAACACCGGCTATCCGTACACAGGAGCGCCGTATGGCGGCTTCTCTCCGGGGGCGGGCTTCAATTACCCCGTGCCATCGAGCGGGGCGATTCTCTCTCCCTACCCCGTCGGCTATCCCGGTGTCGTCGGTGTGCCGACCTTCGTCTCGACCGTTCCGTACGCGGTGGCGGGCGTGCCAGTCATCTTTACGGGTACGGGGTGGACGCCGGGCGTGCAGGTCGCACTCTGGGCGACCGCGCCCAATGGAACCAATCAGTCGCTGGCTCCGGTCACGGTCGGTGTCGATGGCTCAATCACCGATACCATCTCGTTCGGCAGCCCCGGCGCGTGGCTCCTCTCCGCACAGATGCAGGGGATGAGTCAGCCGATCAGCGCGGTTGTTCAGGTCAACTGAAGCGTTTCTCGTAGCAACTGAATTACCCACTTTCCCGGTGGCGGCGGGCTTCAGCCTGCCGCAGCGAGGAACAGTAGGCTGAATTCGCCCAGAGGGCACCGCCGGCACCGCTATTCCCGTCTCTGCAATTCCTGCTAATCGGTCGGCGCGGCAAGCACCGCTTCCTTCGGGCGCACCTCATACGCGCAGACGTGCGCGCCCGCGATCATGTGGGAGACGCGCGTCACCTCGGCGTCCGGCAGCGCGGCGCGGAGAAACGCGATCTCCGTCCGGCAGGCATGGCCGTACCGCAGCGCGACGCCGAGTACCGCGCAGTTGTGCTCGGTGATGCGGAACGAACCGTCCGCGCGCTCCTCGCAGTCCGCAAGGTAGCCATCCTCATCCAGCAGGGCGGTGACGACGTGGACCTGATCGCGGAACGGGAGACCGTCCGTGCGCGCACGGGCGCGTTGCAGCCGCCGTTCGCCGCGCATGTCGAAGATGCGCCCGAGCAGTTCCGGGCTTTCCCCCTCGACATACTCCAGCAATTCATTCGTCAGGTCGAGGTAGTTACGCGGGAAGAGATTATCCCCCGTGGGGGTGAGGCAGAAGACGAATTTGGGGCGTCCACGCCCGTCGCGCAGGTCGGTGTGAGCGATGAGCGCGTCCCGCTCGAGGGCGTTGAGATGCTGGCGCGTGCCGCTCAGCGTGATGCCGATGGTCGCGGCGATTTCCTCGGAGCGCGCCGCCCCGCGCTTCTTAAGCAGCGTCAGGATTTTACGCCGCGTCTCCGGAATATTCGCCAGCACGGGCTGTGCATCCATGAACGCCACCTTCCGAACCGATCAAGACCGTCACACCATATACCAGTATAGCAACCGCGCGGTCGTTCGCCAATAAAACCAGAAAACGATTGCTTAAGTCGCGCGCGTATGCTAGGCTGAGCGCATCGGGGTCACGCCGGACAAACAAAAACATCATTCAGAGGAGACCTCGCATGGTCATGGAAGTCAGCACGGCACCGGTTCGGGTTTTGGGGATCGTCGGGAGCACACGGTCGCAGTCGATGAGCCTCGTCGCGCTGCGTGCCGCGCTCAAGGTCGCGGAGGAGGTCGGCGCGGAAACGCACCTCGCCGCCGTCCGCGACCTCGATTTGCCGCTCTACAACGGCGAGCGCACGCTGAGCGAGTATCCGGCGTCGCTCTCGTTGCTGCTCGAAGAGGTGCGCGCCGCCGATGCGTTCGTCCTCAGTTCGCCGACGTACCACGGCACGATCAGCGGTGCGGTCAAGAATGTGCTCGATTCGCTCGAATTTCTCGCCAGCGATCAACCGGCGTACCTCGGCGGGAAACCGGTCGCGCTCGTCGGATACGGCGGCGCGAGCGCGATGAATGTCATCAACAGCCTCTACCACACCGTTCGCACAATCAACGGGCTAGTCGTGCCGACGGTCGTCATCCTGTCGCGCGATGTGCTCGATGTCGAGCACGGCGAGGTACGGGACGCGACCCTGCACGGTCGCCTTAGCCGCATGATGCGCGAGGTCATCGATCTCGCCCAACTGATGCGGTTACGAAGCACGATCAGTGCGCCATAGTCTGCCGCTACCCGGATCACGGTAGCGTAGGCTTTCAGCCTGCGTCCCTGCGGAGTGTCGCAGTCGCATCCTCATCAATGGTCATCGTCGCGGGATCAACGACGACGCCGTATTCGGAGCGCGCGGCTGCGATGGAAACGAAACCATCGAGCACGTCATCGACGACCGCCGCGACATCGCGCGTGTACGGGTCGTAGTAGCCGCCGCCGCCGGGCAGTTGCAGGGTGAACCGCTCATCGGGGGACAAGCCGACTTGTGACTTGTCCTGCAACGCGCGCCCGTCGCTGATGATGATCGCGCCAAGTGCGCCCTGCGACCCGCCCTCGTAGCCCTCCGCCGGGACGCGCGTCCGGTCGAAGATCGGGCCGAGGTTGTACGGGCGATCCGTGCGCGTGCCGACCTCCATGTGCTGCCCGCACCCACCCCGGAACCGCCCTGCGCCGCCTGTGTCCTGCGCGATCTCGCGGCGGTAGACGATCAGCGGCGCGACGCTCTCGATCACCTCGACGGGCACGCCCATCACGCCGGAGGGGAAGGCGGTCGTGTGCAATCCGTCGCTCGTCGGGCGTGCGCCGGTGCCGCCGCAGGAGAACCAGACGTACGTCCACGGGTCGCCGTCCGGGTGCGTGCCCGTCAGTTGTGTCGCCCAGATGTTGGCCGCACCCTCGGCGATGACGCGGCCGGGCAGGACGGGCGCGAGTGCGCCGAAGACGATGCCAGGGAGGAAGTGCCCGATCACATGCCGCCCCGCGACCGGGGCCGGGGGCAGCGCGTTGAGCAGGCAGCCGGGCGGCGCCGTCACCGTGACCGGACGGAACGATCCCTCATTGTTCGGCACGTCCGGGCAGAGCGCGCACTTCAGCGCGTACGTCACGTACGCATGGGTGTAATTGAGCACGACGTTGATGCCGCGCGGGCTGGCGGGGCTTGTCCCCGCCCAATCGACGTGCATCCCGTCGCCGGATTTCGTGATCGTCACTTCGAGGCGCACGGGCGCGTCGAAGCCGTCGCTGTAGCCGGAATGTCTGTAGACGCCGTCGGGCACGGTGGCGATGGCGTCGCGCATCGCGCGTTCGGACCGCTCGATGATCTCGTCCGCCAGCGGCTCGATGCTCGCCAGGCCGAACTCGGCCATGAACTCCTTGAGGCGCACGCCGCCGACATCGTTCCCGGCGACCTGCGCGTGGATGTCGCCGAGCACCTGATCGGGCTCGCGGACGTTGGCGCGGATGATCTTCACCAGTTCCGCGTTCGGCGCGCCCGCGTCGTACCACTTGGTGATCGGGACGAACAGCCCCTCCTCGTACATCGAGCGTGCGTCCGCGCTGAGGCCGCGGCCGCCAATGTCGATGGCATGGCACGTCGAGCCGAAGTAGGCGATCAGCGCGCCGTCATCGTTGAAGATGGGGGAGATGACGGTGAAGTCGTGCAACTGCCCCGATGTTTTCTGCGGGTCGTTCGTGATGAGCACATCGCCGGGTCGGAGCGTCTCCGCCGGGTAGACGGCGAGGAAGTGGTGGATGCAGGTCGCCATCGAGTTGATGTGCCCCGGCGTGCCCGTCACCGCCTGCGCGATCATGTAGCCGCGCGGGTCGAAGACCCCGGCGGAGAGGTCCCCCGATTCGCGCACGACGGTCGTGAACGAGGTGCGCATCAGCGCGGTCGCCTGCTCGTTGACGACCGCGATCAGGCGGTTCCAGAGCACTTCGAGCGTGATCGGGTCGATGCGTTGTCGCGTCTCACTCACCGGAAGCCCCTTCTCTCAGCGTGACGATCAGGTTGCGATAGCCATCGACCGCGATGCGACCGCCGCCGATGATCGCGGTCGATTCGCGCTCCTCGATCACGGCGGGGCCGTCGAACGCCGCGCCCGGCGACAGGCGGTAGCGGTCATAGACCGGCACCGGCGCGTAGCCCGCGATCACCGGCAGGTAGATGGCGCGCTCGCCTTTGATCGCCGCGCGCACGTCGGGGTCGCCCGTCGCCTCGGCATGGAGGTTGATCTCCGGGCGCGGCCCGCTCGCGACGACGCGCCAGTTGAGCACCTCCAGCGGCACGCCCTCCGCCACGCGCCCATAGAGGCCGCGATAGACCGTGTCGAAGGCGCGTTCAATGGCGGGGAGCGTTTCCGGCGTCAGGTCGCCCGTGTCGAGCGGCACGGAGACCTCATGCCCCTGCCCGCGATAGCGAATCTCGGCGGTGCGGCGGAAGGCCATCGCATCGCGCGGGACGCCCGCCGCCGCGAGCGTCGCCGCGCCCTCGTCCTCCATCGCGCGGAGCAGGCCGTTGACCGCCGCGAAGTCGAGCTGGCGCAGCGGCGCGAAGTACGACCGGACAAAGTCGAAGGCGAGCGGCGCGACGAGGAAGCCGACGGCGGAGGTGACGCCCGCACCCATCGGGATGACGAGTTCCGGCGCGTCCAGGATGCGCGCAACGCGGTAGGCGTGCACCGGCCCCGCGCCGCCGAAGGCGAAAAGCGGGTAGGCGCGCGGGTCCTTGCCGCGCTCGACGGCGTGGATGCGCGCCGCGCCCGCCATATTCTCATTGACGACCTGATGGATGCCCCACGCCGTCTCGACCGCCGTGAGGTCGAGTTGCGCGCCCAGCGCCGCCAATGCCGCCTCCGATCCAGCGCGGTCGAGCCGCATCCGGCCGCCGAGGAAGAAATCGGGGTCGAGGTAGCCGAGCAGCAGATCGGCGTCGGTGACGGTCGGCGCGACGCCGCCGCGACCGTAGCAGACCGGGCCGGGCTGCGCGCCCGCGCTGTCCGGCCCAACCTTGAGCAAGCCGAGGCTGTCCGCCCGCGCGATGGAGCCGCCGCCCGCGCCGATCTCGATCATCTCGATCACCGGCACGCGTACGGGGAGGCCGCTGCCGCGCTTGAAGCGGTAGACGCGCGCCACCTCGAAGTCGGCGGAGACGAGCGGCTCGCCGTTGTCGATGATGCACGCCTTCGCCGTCGTGCCGCCCATGTCGAACGAGAGCAGGTTCGGTCGGTTCGTCAGGCGGCCGTACTCGGCAGCGGCGAGCGCGCCCGCCGCCGGGCCGGACTCGATTAGGCGGATTGGGAAGCGACGCGCCGTCTCCACCGTCGCCGTCCCGCCGCTCGAGAGCATGATGTAGAGCGATGCGTCGCGCATCCCCTGCGCCCGCAGACGGGACTCCAACTGCCGCAAGTACCGCTCGACGAGGGACCGGACGTAGACATTGGCGAGCGTCGTCGAGGTGCGCTCGTACTCACGAATCTCCGGCACCACCTCCGACGAGAGCGACACGACGAGATCGGGCGCGAGCGTCGCCAATGCATCGCCGACGGCGCGCTCGTGCACGGGGTTGCGGTAGGAGTGCAGCAGCGACACGGCGACCGCCTGAATGTCCGCCGCGCGCAGGGCGGCGATGGTCGTGGTGAGGCTCGCCGTGTCCAGCGGCGTGAGCACGCTCCCGTCCGCCAACACGCGCTCATCCACCTCGAAGCGGAAGCGGCGCGGCGCGAGGGGCGGCGGCATCTCCAAAAAGAGATCGTAGAGGTCGTAGCGGCCCTCGTGGCGAATCTCGACGGCGTCACGGAAGCCGCGCGTCGTGATCAGTGCGGTGCGCGCGCCCTTGCGCTCGATCAGGGCGTTCGTGACGAGCGTCGTGCCGTGGATGACGTTGCCGATGGCCTCCGGCGGCTCCCCGGCCTCCGCGAGCGTCTCCTTCATGCCGGTTTCGACCGCGATGGCGGGGTCATCGGGCGTCGTCAGCGTCTTGCCGATGCTTAATGTGCCAGTGCGCTCGTCGTAGACAATCAGATCGGTGAATGTGCCCCCGATATCCACCCCGGCGCGTAACGGTCGCGCGCTCGTTTCTCCCATCGACACGCGGCCTCCCCTTCACGTTCACGTTTATATCATCGCGCTTCATCGTCTGACGATTGGATCAGCCCGGAATCGGGTACGGGGGCCGCTTCAGGAAGCCCGCCTCGTCCACGGGCCAGAACGAGACGAAGGTCTTACCCATCAGTGCGCTGCTGTGAATCGGCCCGAAGTAGTGCGAGTCCTCGCTGGCGTTGCGGTTGTCACCGAGGACGAAATACTCGTCCGGCTTGAGCGTGTACGGCTTCCCATCCGTCGGAAAGGTGTAGGTAGGCGCCTGCGAGATGTAGTTCTCCG